>NZ_JBXDLD010000019.1:0-95072 GCF_056820425.1 Priestia sp. KCTC 13724
TGTTTGGATATTCACTTTTTTGGCTCTTCATTAGGAAAGATATAAAACTGAAAATTCAAATAAAATTTATGCAACACTAGTGTATCATGTTATATTCTGGAATTACAAAATTCGTGGATGTTTTTCAATTTATTAATACATTGTCATATTATAAATACATACCGAATCAATTACATGTGATAATTGGTTATATTGTTCCTATATTAGAGGTTTTGATTGGATTATTAATATGGCATAGGCCTTTGAGGAACTATATGCTTTTCACATATAAAATTTTAATTTTCTCTTTTATTCTACTTTTAATTATTCACTATGGATCTTATATGCCCTATGGCTGTGGTTGCCTTGGTACAAACGATGCTGAGACAATTGATTATTTAATAATACTTAGAGATGGGATATGTATAATTCCTGCATATATATACTCAATACTAGCAAAGCAGAGGATTTTCATAACCGAACAAACATAAAACAAAAAGAGTGTCTAAAAAACCTTGTAAGGTTTAAGACACTCTTTTTGTTTTACATATTTAACGAAGTGATCAAAACAATAAAGAAACCTATTAAAAATGCTAGAGTAACAAATGTATACTTCATTTTTTTATTTTCACTTGAAATGAAGTAAGGTATTGTAAATGCTGTTCCTATTACGACTACATATAAAAAGAAGTCTGAATAAGGTTTAGAATAGGTTACTAAATATCCAATTAGAGCTGCGCAAATAATAACAATATTATACATTGCTTTTTTATTTGTAAAAGCCATATAAATCACCCTTTCTTATTATTGGAGATTAGGGATTTAATGAACATCCTGCTGCATAACCACCTAAACATCCTAAACATGCACCACATGCATATGGACTTGCGAATAAGCATCCACCACCTGCTGCTTCACATACTTTTTGAGCCCAACTTGGCATTTGTTTATAACGGCTCTTTAAACATTTTTGAACATCTTGCCAATATCCGGCTGCAGCTGTGTCTTGTTTGATAAATGCAGTATCGTTATCTAAAAAATTTACTTTTTTTGCTTGTTGAGTTTCTGCATCAACTTCAACGTTTACTACATCTGTACCATCAATTGTACCAACAGTAAAATCAAAATCTTTGCTTTTTGTCTTTTCGATATCTAAGAATGTAGGTTTATGTAATTCTTTAGACTCTTTATTATATCCTACTACCATATACTGCTTTTTATCACCGTAATTCGAGTTTGATTTCAAAGGAACAAAGATTACGGATGGAGCATTTTCATAATCAGACATAACAGTTTCATTCCATGCAAAATCATTGACTCCGTAAATAGATAATCCGTGTGATTTCCAATCTTTCACGTCATGTTTAATTTTATTTAGGATTTTAGTATCCTTGAAGTCTTTTGCTGCTGTTCCCTTATTATTAGGGTTTTGACATGGTAAACAGTCTTCCGAATTGTTTTTTGAGTTCTCTGTGTTAGCTGATGCATCATTTTGACTAAAAGCCTTAAAATTAATAGAATATGGCTGAAGTAAAAATATTGCTGCTACAAAGAGAGTTGTTAAAATTAGTTTAACTTTTTTCATATTATGTTACATCCCTTTTTTTAACAAGTAAAATAATAACATAAAATTGTATAATGTTAAATAAATTGTTTATTTTTGTTTAAAAAAGAATTATTTTCTATTCTAAGAGTTTAATAGTGTCTTAACAAGGATAAAGTTGAATCCCACATTTAATAAAACAGAAAATAGCAAAGATAGAGGTTAAGGCTGCGTCAGAATCGCTAAAATTTGTATAGATGACTTTTACAAGCTCAGAAATTAAATAACATATACCTACTATTGCTGGAGCTAACAGAAGAAACATATATACTAGCCCTTTCTCCATGCTTTTCTTGAATAATGCAATATCCCTGTCATGAAAGGCTTTCACAATACTAGGATAGATCATGGTTGCTACCGTTACACCAAAAGGAGCATCTCATATCTTAACGAGATATGAGATGCTCCTTTTACAAGTCATTGTTCTATCTTTTCTTTTCGTCCAACAATCCAAGCTAACGATAAAGTTGAAAACGTTACTATAATTGCAGTTAACATACCTACACGCACCTCTTTTTTCCTTATAATTACAGTATGACATAAAATTAAAATAGAATCTAAGGGTATATATCAAATATAAAGTTAAGTCATTTTTTTATGCAAAATTCTGGATACGATAAGACCAATTCCACCTAACGCAATGAATAAAACAGCTCGGATGGCTAAAGGAATGAACGGTAAATCATAAAGAACAAGCTTAATTAAAGTAAGAAACAATAAGCTAATTCCAATATAAGTACCCGCTTTGAATGATTTTACTATACCAATAGATAAACCAATGATAGCTAGTAAAATCCACGAAAATGTCAGAGCTAATGTTTGAGTATTGGTCGATAACGCTTCTGTGAAAAGTTGAACTTCCTGCGTGACAAAACTTAAGGTTAAAATGGTAAATAAAATACTGGTACTTGCTACAAACAAGGTTGATTTTTTCATTGAATTATTTTGAATAAACACTAAAAAAAGCATTGTGCCTAAAAAACCAAGCCAATTTAATGTCGGTTGTGAAAATACCGCCTCAATTGGTATCGCCATAACAGCAACTGCGCTGATTGTGTAAATTGCATATCCCACAAATTTCTGAATTGGATTGTTATATTTATGTGCTAAATAACAAGTAACAGCTCCTTGAATAATATAAAGCAACAGTGCATCTTCTTTATTAAGAAGCTGATTAATCAAAAACGCAATGCCAATGACTAAATAGCTCATAAAAAAGTCAAATTTCACCTTTTCTGTTTTATATACCTTAATACATAGGGCATATACTACAATAAGTACAGCAATTATAATGGTAACAGTTGTTTTTTCCATCGTACTACTTATCCAGCCATAAACGATAAATAAGCTTGCCAAAGTAGTTGAGGCATAAATAAACTCATTCCCCTTGCGAACGGCTGACAGTAAAAGTAAACAGACATGTTGAATAAGAAGAGCTGCTCCTAGAAGGGATGTAAACTCTACAAACCAACCATATACTAACAACACTACATTCAAGAGTATTGCCGCTAACCCATATAACACATGATAATTCAATCTCCACGCAATGAACGCAAAAGCGAGGTATAAGAGCGTTTCGTAGCTAATAAACACAAGTTGATTGGGTGAGTTACTTTCTATTAAGAACGGTACAAGCACCCCGCCAATTATGCTAATGATCCCAAGCGCTTGTGAACGATAATAAACAGTCATGCCAAGCCCTGCTACAACCCACAGCGCGTTTAACATAAATGCAAACGAAGGCCCAATCATTCCATATAAACTATGCGCTGCAAACGTTGTTAGCATTAGGATTGGAACGGCCCCACCAAGGAGCACTTGCCCTAATACAGAGCGTTTTTTTACAATTTGCAAATGGCCAACACCTACAAATGCGGCGCTTACAATATATCCTAGCGTAACCTTGACACCTTCACTCATTACCCCGTAGTCAGAAGCAGCTTTAAATCCCCAAAGAACACCAATTATAAAAACAAAAATAAAAATGCGGGGCAACCATATTTGAAAAAGCTGTTCTTCCCAATTCGTTGATTTTTTCACTTGTTGTTCATAAACTTCAGTTGGCTTCATCGGCTGATGAGAAACCGCTTCTTCATGATTTGAAGGTTTCTTTGCCTGCACTGTAAATTCTGTTTTGCTCCCATATTGATTAGTAAGTAGTTGCTTTAACTCCTTTACTTCCTCCTCTAATACCGTAATCTTTTTTTCTAGGTTCTCTATTCTTTTATGATCCATAACATCTCTCCCTATAGCTTTATCAATTACCAAATTATATCATTTTAGTGTTTTTTAGGATATCTCTTTTCAATTTAACAATAGCGTCCCCACTTATAGCGACGCTCTTCTTCATTCATTTGTAGCTTAGACTTTGGATAGTTCTTTTCAATGACACGTTTGGCTGGTTTTGTAAATCGATGCTGAATCATTTCAAATGTAATATCATCACGCGATTCCTGTGGAATGGAAGCATCCAGCTTTTCAAATAGCTCGCGATACCCATCTCTCCATCCCTCATGGATATAGATAGGTGCTACGATAAACCCCAGAGGATACCCCGCTTTTGCCACTTTGTTCGCTGCTTCAATTCGGTAATCTAACGGTGACGTTCCAGGTTCAAAATATTTAATAACATAATCAGCATTCACGCTGAAACGAAAGCGCGTTTTACCGTTATGTTTAGCATCAAGAAGGTGATCTACATGATGAAATTTTGTCACAAAGCGAAGTTGTCCTAAATCGCTTTCTCCAAAATATTCAATGGCATGCTTGAGCGTATGAGTTAAGTGATCAATACCTACAATGTCAGACGTACACGCAGCCTCAAAACGCGTAATTTGTGGTGCTCGTTCTTTCATGTATTGCTCAGCTCTATCTAGAATTTCTTCTACATTTACATACGTTCTGATGTACGGCTTACTTCCCATCGTCGTTTGTAAATAACAATAGTGACAGTGTCCCATACACCCTGTTGCAAAAGGAATTGCGTATTCTGCCGAAGGCTTGGACGTATCAAAATTTAGCGTTTTACGCACACCCACAACAAGCGTTGATTTTGCATTGCGATACTTTTGCAGGTGATTGTCTCCAGGAATATTTCGAACCTGGTTATGAGACGTTGTTTCGCGAATTTCAATGCCCATTTTTTCAAATTTATCTTTTAGCTCTACGCCTAGCGGATATTCTAAAGCACGTGGCTCAATATATACTAATTGCGGTACAAACGGTTTTATCACATTCATCACTTCCCTTTACTTTTCACTTCATGACATTTAGTGTTCGAAAAAAGGAATGGCATATGCTTGTTAAATGTAGGCTAAAAAAGGGCGCTGTTTAAACAGCGCCCTTTTTTAGCCTTCGTACGGTCCGTAATCAAATAGTTCGTTATATGCTCGTTCTGCTTCTTCATAGCTTGTGTATATCGCATCATCATCTGATAATAAGTGATACGACTCATGTAAAAGCAGCGCAACGTCGCTGTTATTTTCAGGATGCTGAACTACTTCTCCCTGCGTAATATTGGCTACGTTTGCCGTATGAGGATTTCGATAGATCACAAAAACTTGGTCCCCAACATGATATTCTTTTTTCATTATGTCACCTTCTCTATTTCAGCTTTATTTCTATAGTGTCCGCACATAGTGACTTTATAATGGTGCTTTTTTACACTGTCTGACGTTCAATAAGCTTAAAAGGAAGTTCAATGTATTGAAGACTTTTATCAAGCACAAGTTTAAATAAATGCTCCCCCATTTCAAAAAGTGGTAGCTGAATAGTAGTAATGTCTAAATAAGCTGTTAACGGATGATTATCAAACCCAATAATCGCAATGTCTTTGGGCACTGATAAACCTTCTTTCTTACAGCGAGTTATAACTCCTACTGCAAGCTGATCATTGGTAACAAGCAATCCTGTTGGCCGGTCGTCCATTGCAAGCAAACGATCTACAATCATATCTCCATCTGTTATGTATAAGCAATCTGTGAATACCCACTCTTCTCGTATCGGTTCTTGCAACCTCTTCATAAAATCACCGTAAGCATTAGCTCGCTGTTCACTGTTTGTACCACTCATCCTGCCTACGCAGTAACCAATTTTCTGATGTCCGTGCTCATGCAGGTAAGATAGGGCTTTTTCAAAAGCTGCGTAATGATTAACGTACACGGACGACACCTTTTTAGCTTTTCCGTCTTCGCATACAACAACAGGGCCATACGATTGATACTCGCTAAGAACACTCCAATCATTTGCTCTAGAGCAAATGATGACACCATCTACCTGCTTGGTTTTCAACATATGAAGTGCTTCAATTTCCTTCTTTACATCGTAAGCTGTTTGGCACAATACAAGCTGACAGTGAGCGCTAAGTGCTTGCTTTGAAACCCCTTCAAGTATGACGCTAAAGTATGGGTGATTAATAAATGGAAGAACAACTGCAATCCGATTAGTCTTTCCTTTTGATAAAGTAACCGCATTGCTATTTTGCTCATAGTTGAGCTCATCCACGACTGCTTGTACACGCTCTCGCTTCTCTTCGCTTACATAAGGGTGATTGTTCAAAACTCGCGATACGGTAGAAACGGATACCCCAGCTTTCTTTGCAATATCTCGAATATTTACCATTTTTCTCTCCTTTTGCTCTTGTTCTGAAACGCGTTTCATCATTTATGCTGTTTTTATTATAACGAAAGGTGGTCATAAATGATGCTTGGATTGGTTATTTTATTTGTTTTATGCGGAGTTGAACTTTTACTAGCTATGGTAGCTTTAAAGCAAAAACCAGATTTATGGAAGGAGGTTGAATTCGAAGATTTTTATGATTTTTACGATTCAAAAAAGCGATAGAAACCTATCGCTTTTTCTAATTATTTATGTACAACCTCTTCAGTGATTGATCGACCTTTTGTCTGATCTATATCTAACCATTGCCACTCTTCATGTAGGCAAATCCTTCCGTCTGGCAAAACCTCCGGTGTAGAAAAGCATGTGCCTCCGCGAATTTCATAAGCTATGTTAACATGCTGATAGCGGAATGTAAGACAGCTCTTTTCGTCTATAGTCCCAACTAACGTCCCGTATAAAACGTCTCCACCTTCATACGTTGCGTGAATAATTCTGCCTTCTTGCTCATAGCGAAAGGTCGTATGAGAAGATACTTCACCGTTATCCGTATTCTGTACAGAGCGAAACACTCGATTCCTAAAACAAATCATCCTTTCACCTCTTTTTCAATATTCTAACATTTTAACTCTAAAAAAAGATGACATCAACCCTTCTTTCCGGTTGATGTCACCTAATGAAATGATGAAATTAAGCTATTTGTTTTTTAGCAGGTTGTTTATGAGTAAGCTTTGGATAATTAAAGACAATCGCTAAAATTCCAAATATCGCTGTTAAGATTGGATAAAATGCGAATGGCATTAGTTCAACTGAGGATACTTTTGCAAATTCTGATGCAATTAGCATTTGCGCTCCATATGGAACAAGTCCCTGCACGCTACATGAAAATAAGTCAAGTATACTTGCTGACTTACGGTTATCGATTTCGTATTCATCTGCAATCTCTTTTGCTAAAGACCCGACCGTAATAATTGAAATTGTGTTATTAGCTGTCGAAAGATTTGTCGCGCTTACTAATCCAGCAATACTAAACTCTGCGCCTTTTCTTGTTTTAATATTACGTGTTAATAGCCCAAGCAAGAAATGGATCCCTCCATTATACTTAATAAGTTCAACGACTCCACCAATTAAGATGCTGAGAATAATGAGTTCAGCCATACCGCCAATTCCTGTTGTAATAGCTTTTGCAAAGGTTGCTAGCGTATAGCTTCCGTCTGCCAATCCAATAATTCCAGCTACAACAATACCCCCTGTTAAAATTGCTAACACATTTAATCCAAGCAATGCTGCAACCAGCACTCCTATATAAGGAAGCATTTTTACAAAGCTAAAACTTTCAACATCTACATTAGAATTATTTCCAAGCGTCATTACTAATAAAAGAACCATTGTAATAATTGCTGCTGGTAATACAATTAGAAAATTCACTTTAAATTTATCGTTCATTTTTGTTTTTTGCGTACGAACCGCAGCAATTGTTGTATCAGAAATAATGGATAAATTATCTCCAAACATTGCACCGCCGATAACGGCTGCTACGGCTAGTGCTGCAGAAATATCCGTTTCAGCACTTACTCCAACTGCAATTGGTGTTAGAGCCGCAATGGTACCAGTAGAAGTACCCATCGCAAGTGAGATAAAAGCACCGATAAAGAATAATCCAACAACAAGCAAGCTTTGTGGCAAAACAGATAAAGCAAGGTTAACCGTTGAATCAACCGCTCCCATGCCGCTTGCTACTTCTGAAAAAGCGCCCGCCAGAATAAAGATAAAGACCATAATCATCAAGTCCGGATGACCTGCGCCTTTAGCAAAACGCTCAACCTTCGCATTTAGCGTTTCTTTCCGGTTCATCGATAAGGCAACGATAGCCGCTACAATAATTGCTACAAGTACAGGAAGCTTATAAAAATCACCTGTAATAATCCCCGAGCCTACAAACAAAGCTAGAAATACTCCTAGCGGCAGCAGTGCCCAACCGTTTTCTTTTTGTTTTCCCATGTTTACACCTCTTTGCATAAATAAAAGACCTCTTCATCAAGAAGAGGCCCTCTTATAATTCTTTATAAGAATACGCTCTTCTCATCTTTCAAACAAAATTGTTTGCTGGATTTGGCACCGCACTCTGTGAGTCAGTTGCCGAGACATCATCGGGCCAGTCCCTCCGTCTCTCTTGATAAGAAGTATAATATTTTTTAAATTTATTATTCAAAATTAACTCTTAACTACTTTAATATCTTTTACTTTCCTTGTCAAACACTATTGTAGAAAAACAAAAAGAAAGAAAATTCAAATATCAATTCGCTACGTCTCGCTTTAAGAAAAACAGCCAAGCCGTTCCAACAAAGAAGAGTAGATGAGCTATAATAATCAATAGAGAAAACGGTAGGGTCATCCCAGGGAAATACGTTTGATTTCCATCCATATATTGACTAAGGTTGGTGTTAGCAAACAGTAAAATAATTCCCCACTGTACTTGAAACTCAGATAAAATTCCAGCAAGCATTTTTGCTCCTACTCCAACAACAATGCCAAGACCAACTGCTAATGCACTATTTCTGAATACCGACGATAGCATAAACGCAAAAGCAACCATCATAAAGGTTTCAAGATATGAAACACCATATGCAATCCAGATACCTTGTCCTTCTTGACCATTAAAAGCTCCTCCTGAAAAGAAAATAATCCCCCAAATGATTGAAAATAAAAAGAAGGCAGCCAAATAGTACAAGCTAATAAAAATGCTAGTCAGGTATTTGGATAAAAGAATAGTTGAGCGACTCTTAGGACGAATTAATAGAAGTTTAATCGTTCCTTTTTCAAATTCAGATGCAACAATCGATCCAGCAGCGGCTACAGCAAAAAATTGGACAATAATTAAAAAGTTTGAAGTGAAAGCAACAAAGCCTGGCAACGTTTCTGTAATTCCAGCATTTGTTGTAATAGCTCTCATTATAAGAGCCATTCCAAGCGTTAAGACAGCGATTGCCAGAAATACGACTTTCGTGCTTTTTTTCATAAACCACTTCATATGTTCATTTTGTATTAAATTAAGCATTGAAATCTCCTCCCGTAACAGACATAAACGATTGTTCTAGCGATTCATAAATTGGAGTAATTTGGTATACTTCAATGCCTTCTTCCACTAGAAGTTTATTAATAGCAGCAGCCTCTTTCGGTTGAGCTTGTACAGAAAACTGCTTTTCTTTTATTGCACAAGTGTAGCCTTGATTTGATAGCAGATTTTCTGCTTTTTCTACAGCATCAACTGCAAATACAATCGTTAGGTTCTCTTCTGTATTACGCTTAGCTAATTCTTGAACAGATAGCAGTCTGCCGTCTTGAATAATCCCTACGCGATCACACAAGGCTTCCACTTCTTTCAACAAATGGCTAGCAATAAGAATTGAAATTCCTTCTTCTTTGCACAACCGCTTTAAATATGTTTTAAATTCAATCATTCCTGCTGGATCCAAGCCGTTAGTAGGCTCATCTAGTAGCAGTAGTGACGGTTTATGTAGAATAGCTTGTGCAACTCCGAGGCGCTGACGCATTCCGAGTGAATAAGTCTTTACCGGTTGGTGAATGCTTTTTTCTAACCTTGTTAGCTCGACCACTTCATCGATTCGATTTGCAGACACACCGTGCATTCGTGCAAAATGCTTTAAATTTTGATAACCTGTCAAATATCCATAAAACTCCGGGTTTTCAATGATTGCACCAATTGATTTGACAGCTTCATTAAATTGTTTGCGCTGGTCATGATTGTTAATGGTAACGTCTCCTGTTGAACTTACTAAACCTACAACTGCTCGAATAAGCGTAGTTTTACCCGAACCGTTTGGACCTAGTAACCCAAAGATTTCTCCTTTTCGCACAGACAATGATACGTTATCCAAAATAATTTTATTGCCAATCTTTTTCGTGACGTTATGAACCTGTAGTACCTCTCTCTCTGACATAATGTTCATCCTCTCTTCTATGTAATCCGTCTTTTATTTTTCCTTGTTTTGAGGTATTTGTCTAGATTAAAACAAACCATTCGTTTATTTTTCATTTTTTTGGTAAGCTATACGTATATATATTTTTTTATAAAGGGGATGCCGTTATGGAATTAGTCGTTTATTTAGCAGGACAAATTCATGATAATTGGAGAGACGATATCAAAAAGCAAGCGGAGGACTTAAAGCTTCCAATTACGTTTGTAGGACCGATGACGGACCATGATCGCTCGGATAATATCGGCGAAGTCATTTTAGGTAAACAAGACTCAGCTATTTTAAAAGATGAAGCCGCTTCAGCTTTTAACAACTTGCGCACAGAAGTACTGCTTAAGAAATCCGACGTAGTCATTGCGCTTTTCGGTGAAAAATACAAACAGTGGAATAGCGCAATGGACGCGGCTACAGCCGTTGCATTTAACAAGCCCCTTATCCTTGTACGTCCAGAAAAACTGCACCATCCTTTAAAAGAACTTTCAAACAAAGCACAAGTTGTCGTTGAAACACCAGACCAAGCAATTCGTGCACTGGCTTATATCTTTGAATAAGGCTGATTCATAAGTATTTTAGTTAATGAGATATCCGAACGATCGCTAACCTGCAATCGTTCGGATATTTTTTGTTCGTTCCCAAAACAAGTTAAAAAACTTGTGGAATGGAGCGTAAGACATTCGGCTCCTGCCAGAAATAGAGTAAAAGCTGAGCCTCCTTGACGTTATTCCTTGGTTCATGTACACTTTATGTTCAATTTATTGCTATTGATATCGCTCTTGTAAAGAAAGAATGATATAATTTGATAGATATTGAATTTGGAGGATTGCTCATACATGATTACAGTTAGTAATGTAAGCCTACGTTTTGCAGACCGTAAGTTATTTGAAGATGTAAACATTAAGTTTACGCCTGGTAACTGCTACGGATTGATTGGAGCGAACGGTGCTGGAAAGTCAACATTTTTGAAAATCTTATCTGGTGAACTTGAGTCACAAACTGGTGATGTACATATGGGACCTGGCGAACGCCTAGCGTTCTTAAAACAAAACCATTTCGAATACGAAGAATATGAAGTATTAAAAACCGTTATTATGGGTCACGCTCGCTTATATGAAGTGATGCAAGAGAAGGATGCTATTTATATGAAAGCTGACTTCACTGATGAAGATGGAATGAAAGCAGCTGAGCTTGAAGGTGAATTTGCTGAACTTAACGGTTGGGAAGCTGAATCTGAAGCAGCGATTCTTTTAAAAGGTTTAGGCGTTTCTGAAGATCTTCACGATAAAAAAATGGCTGAGCTGACAGGTAGTGAAAAAGTAAAAGTATTACTTGCTCAAGCTTTATTTGGCAAACCTGACGTTTTACTACTAGATGAGCCGACCAATAACTTAGATATTCAGGCAATTCAGTGGTTAGAAGAGTTTTTAATTAACTTTGAAAACACAGTAATCGTTGTATCCCATGACCGTCACTTCTTGAACAAAGTGTGTACGCACATTGCGGATTTAGATTTTGGTAAAATTCAAGTTTACGTTGGTAACTACGACTTCTGGTATGAATCTAGCCAGCTTGCTCAAAAAATGGCATCTGATGCTAATAAGAAAAAAGAAGAAAAAATTAAAGAACTTCAGGCGTTTGTCGCTCGTTTTAGCGCCAATGCATCAAAATCAAAGCAGGCAACATCTCGTAAAAAATTACTTGATAAAATTACGTTAGATGATATCCGTCCATCTTCTCGTCGTTACCCATACGTAAACTTTACGCCAGAGCGTGAAATTGGAAACGACGTACTGCGAGTTGAAGGTTTAACCAAAATCATTGATGGTGTTAAGGTACTAGATAACGTAAGTTTTACAATGAATCGAGAAGATAAAATTGCGTTAGTTGGCCGTAACGAAATTGCAAACTCAACGCTTATGAAGATTCTAATGGGTGAAATGGAAGCAGATAGCGGTACATTTAAATGGGGTGTAACAACATCTCAATCGTTCTTCCCGAAAGATAACTCTGAGTACTTTGAGAATAGCGACTTAAACTTAGTTGAGTGGTTACGCCAATACTCACCACAAGATGAAAGCGAAAGCTTCCTTCGTGGATTCCTAGGAAGAATGTTATTCTCTGGTGAAGAAGTACTAAAGAAAGCCAATGTATTATCTGGAGGCGAAAAGGTTCGCTGTATGCTTTCTAAAATGATGCTAAGTGGTTCAAACGTTCTTCTTTTAGACGATCCTACCAACCACTTAGACTTAGAATCGATTACGGCATTAAATAACGGATTAATGAGCTATAAAGGTGCAATGATTTTCACATCTCATGACCATCAGTTCGTTGAAACAATTGCGAATCGCATTATTGAAATCACGCCAAACGGAGTGGTTGATAAGCAAACAACATATGATGAATACCTAACAAACACAGACTTACAAAAACAAGTTAAAGGTATGTACGCTTAATCATAAAAAGGTGACGAATATTCGTCACCTTTTTACTATACTTGAATTCCACGCTCCATCAATTTTTGTTCAAAGTAAGAAATCATCACGCTTAAGGTTTTGACTCGCGCATATTGCTTATCGTTACCTGCAATAACAAACCACGGAGCTTGATTCGTATTCGTATATTTAAACATATGCTCTACCGCTTCTTCATACTCGTCCCACTTTTTTCGATTACGCCAATCTTCTTCTGTTAACTTCCAGCGTTTAAAAGGATCCGCTTCCCTTTCTTTAAAGCGCTTGAGCTGCTCATCCTTACTAATGTGGAACCAAAACTTTGCTACAATATAGCCGTTATCCGTTAACGTACGCTCAAACTGATTAATCTCTTCGTACGCCCTTCCCCACTCACTTGTTGAAATTAAATTTTCAACGCGCTCGACGAGTACGCGTCCATACCAAGAACGATCAAATAAAGCTATTTGCCCAGCGGGCGGCAATCTTGTCCAAAAGCGATGAAGATAGTGATACCTACGTTCATCATCAGTTGGTGCACTAATCGGATACACGTGAAAGCCTCGGGGGTCCAACTTTTGTGTAATACGCTTAATAGCTCCCCCTTTCCCTGCCGCATCCCACCCTTCAAACGCAAATATAATAGGTACCTTTTCCATATAGATAATGTGTTCTAACCGCAATAAGCGTAGCTGCAAAGATTTTAGCTTTTTTTTATATTCTTTTTTAGATGAAATCTTTTTAGACAGATCAATATCTTCTAAATTCATATAATCACTCCTACCTACTAGTCAGTAGTATAGTATGAACGTTCTAGGCTGTAATTATGTTATTGAAACATCTTGCTAATGAGCTCATAAGAATGTAGCTTCGCCTGGAAATCGTGAATGTTAGTAATGATTAAGAATTCATCGTTATTATATTCATTTTGTAAGCGTAACAATTTAGCATGAACAGTTTCTGTAGATCCTACAATCATTCGACTCCTATTTTTCTTTATTTTTTGTTTCTCATATTCAGAATACACGCGCTGGTTGACTTCATTAATAGAAGAAACCTTTGTATCTTTTCCTTTTTCTACTTTGAGCAACCAATCATCAAGCGTTTTGGCATGTTGCTCCGCTTCTTCGTCTGTATCAGCACACACCACAAATACGCAAACGTTCGTGTGAGGCACTTGCTGATAGTCTGATGGAACGTATTCTTGTCGATAGTGTTTCAGGGCTTCTTTTCCTCCAATAGGAGAAATAAAGTGACCAAACGTAAAGGAAACGCCAAGTTCCCCAGCTGCTCGCGCACCTCGTTTGTTAATGCCTAGCTGCCACATCTCAGGCTTAGTATCACTTTTGGGATAAGCTGTTACCCCGTAATAAGGGTGATTTTCAGGAAGGTTTTGCAGCAAATGTCCCTGTAGCGCTTGAATTTGACGTGGAAATTCATTCAGACTTTTTCGTACTCCATCTGTTAATGCTAACCTCGTTAGTGCATCGCCTCCTGGAGATCGACCTAACCCCAAGTCAATTCGCCCTGGAAACAAATTCTCTAATAACTGTACGTCTTCAGTCACTTTATATGGGCTGTATTGAGGGAGAAGCACGCCTCCAGAGCCAATTCGAATCGAACTTGTTTGAGATGCCAAATGAGTCATTAATAAAAGTGGCGAAGAGCCTGCTAACCCATTTGTATTATGATGTTCAGCTACCCAAAAGCGATGATATCCTAGTCTTTCTGTCCACTTTGCTAGCTGTACCGTCTGAGCAAGCGCATCTTTTGCTGTTTGGCCGCTTGATATTGGAGACTGATCTAATACGCTTAAAATCATAATTGATATCACTTCCTTTGCTTTTATTTTAAAAGAAAGAGGCTTGCTCGTCCGTTATTTTGCTTAGTCATTTATGTATACATATTTACAATTTCAGTTGCTTTCTTTTTTAATGACTCCCGTAATTCTTTTGGTTCAATTACTTCTGCATAACGTCCTAAATTCAGCAATATATTTGCCGTAAAATCAAGGTCATCTCGACCAATTACTGATTTTATTGTTCCCGTTCCATCGTTATTTATGGTTATATGAGGTCCTAAGCTAGGATTTGCACTTGCTAACCGCACGCCTTCTTTTGTTATTTCAATATGCAACAATAGAGCCTTTGTGGGAACACAGTCTTGAGCTAACCATTTCTTTAACGTTAGCGATTCCGTAAAATCTTCACCTAAGTTCTCTATTTTTTTTACCCTATCTGCACGAAAAAGCAGGATTTTTTCTTTTTTATAGCTATATGCCGGAAAGTACCATAGACCTTCATGCGCATAAATACCAATTGGTTTAACAATATGCCCCTTTATCCCTTTTTTACTTTCATACTGAATCACTACTTTTTTATGCTTCATTGCTGATAGCAATAAGTCTTTTAAAAGGGGGGCTTCCTCTGAACGATTTGGCGTTAAAAATACAACAAAATCTTTTATCTGTTCTAGCTGATTTCTTACATCTGCAGGTAAATGAGTATAAAACTTTGTTTTTACCCTCTGAGTATCTACTTGAAACGGGATTGTAGGATAATGAGTGATCATTTCAAGTAAAAAATACATCATTTTTCCTTCTTCCTCAGAAAAGAATAAAGGAGGCAATACGCGATTGTTCAAAACACGATAGCCGCCATATTTTCCTTTTTCAGCATATAAAGGAACCCCTAGCTCCTGTAAATCCAATAAGTAGCGCTGAACAGTACGCACAGACATATCAAACTCTTCTGCAACTTCTCTAGCAGTAAAATAGCGCTTCGCATTAATATAAAACATCAGTTCAAATAACTTTTTTGTTTTCATAATATTCACCTATCTATGACAGTTTTTGACGCATTTAAATGTTATTATCATACACGAAGCGGGTAAAATATAATAGCGATTTGCTAAGGAGGAACATGGCATGACAAGAAAAGTAATTTTATATATTGCAACTACAATTGATGGATTTATTGCACGTGAAAACGGAAAAATTGATTGGCTAGTGGAGAATGAAACAAACGAAGATTATGGATATAATGAATTTGATGAAAGCATTGATACCGTATTTATGGGTCGCCACACGTACGAACAAGTATTAACGTTCGGCGAGTTTCCTTATAAGGGAAAGGAAGTATTTGTAGTGACAACAAAAAAGGGCGGCAAATCTGAAGATGTAACGTTCATCTCACCTACAGAAGTTCACGACAAAGTCACCGAATTAAAGAAGCTGGAAGGGAAAAACATCTTTCTTGTAGGGGGCGGGTCACTAAATGCACTGTTTTTAAATGAAAACTTAATTGATGAGTATTGGATCTTTCAAAAGCCTATATTGCTAGGAAGTGGCATTCCTCTCTTTCAAGGAAACGTAGCTGACACGCCACTTTCGTTAATTGATTCAAAAATTTATCCTTCTGGATTTGTTTTTCTTAAATTTGTGAATGATAAGAAGCCGACAGCATAATGCTGACGGCTTTTATAATTCGTTATTCATCTCTTTTACTTGCTTGTCACTTGGCAATAACCACGTTAGAATTCCAATTAGAGGAAGGATACTACAAAACAGCATAATAAATTTTAGGCTATATATATCCGCTAACTTTCCAAATATAACGGCTCCCAGCGCTCCCATCCCGAACGCCAAGCCCACGATAAGCCCTGAAACAAGGCCGATTTTTCCAGGTAATAATTCTTGAGCGTAAACTACCGTAACGCTGAAACTAGATTGAAGAATAAAACCAATAATCACTAACAACAGGGCTGCTGCACCAAGCATTACGTGCGGTAGCATAAGTGCAAATGGTGCTGACCCAAGCATGGATACCAACAAAACGTTTCGTTTTCCGAAACGATCTGCTAAAGGTCCCCCAAAAAAAGTGCCAAAGACTCCTGCAATCATAAATAAAAAGACATAGATTTGTGCATGTTTTATTGTGACTCCGTATGCTTCAATTAAATAAAATTGGAAGTAATTCAAAATCCCAGCTCCATACCACGAACGAGCAAAAACTAAAAAAATTAATAAAGCAACAGCGAATACTAATTTGCTTGTCACTTTCATTTCATTTACTGATCGCTTTTTTTGCAACTGTTTTCGAACAATCAGCTCTTGCTTGTACCACGTTGATACATAGTAAAGAGTTACAATACCAACCGCTGCCAAGAGTGTAAACCACATTGCACCAAACTGACCTAAGCTAATAAAGATAAAAGCAGTAAATAAAGGCGCCATCGACTGCCCCGTATTACCTCCTACTTGATAGATTGACTGAGCTAACCCCCTTTTCTGTCCAGCAGCCATATAGGCAACACGTGACCCTTCCGGATGAAAAATGGCTGATCCTAATCCAATAAACAGCACGGACGCTAGAACAAAATAAAAGTTAGGTGCTAGCGCTAAGCCAATAATGCCGACTAAACTTAAACACATTGCAATTGGTAATAAAAATGGGAGTGGCCGCTTATCTGCGAAGATACCAAATACCGGCTGCATGATAGAGGATGTCATATTCAGCGCAAATGCAATCCAACCAATTTGCGTATAATTTAAATTCATTGATTGCTCTAGAATGGGAAAAAGCGCTGGAACAACTGATTGCATGCAGTCGTTTAAAAAGTGACCTAAGCTGATAGCAAATAAAATACGATAAATAGTTTGTTCTTGTTTCGTTTGTAACTTTACTGCTGCTTGCATATAAAACCTTCTTTCTATTACCTTCTCGTTCCTGTATAAACTTTCTATGAACTTGTATTATATTCTTCAACCAAAGAAAATTTCCTTTTTTGAAAAGCAATTATATTTATATCAACCTACTATTTTGATAAAATGGAAAAGTAAGCGTTTTATATAAAGCGTGTGGGAGGAATGAACAATGGTTAAAAATAAAGTTGTATTAATTACAGGGGCTGCTCAAGGAATTGGCTTTCAAATCGGCGAGCGTTTTGCTGAACATGATGCAAAGGTTGTCTTGACTGATTTAAATGAAGAAGGTGTTAAAAAAGCAGAGCAAGAACTCTCTTCAAAGGGATATGACGTCTACGGTGTAAAAGCAGACGTCACAAATGAAGATGATATTAAATCGATGATTAACGCTGCTTCTGCAAAATACGGAAAAGTTGACGTATTAATTAACAATGCGGGCATGCAGTTTGTCTCCCCACTCGAAGAGTTTCCAACTGAAAAATTTGAACTTTTATTAAAGATTATGCTGACTGCACCTTTTGTTGCTACAAAGCACGTCTTTCCTCTTATGAAGCAGCAAAAATTTGGTCGCATTATCAATATGGCATCCATAAATGGCTTGATTGGCTTTGCAGGAAAAGCAGCTTATAACAGTGCAAAACACGGAGTCATCGGCTTAACAAAAGTAGCGGCGCTAGAAGGTGCTGAACATGGAGTAACCGTTAACGCTATTTGCCCTGGCTACGTAGATACGCCTCTTGTCCGTAACCAATTACAAGACTTAGCTCGTACGAGAAACGTTGAGCTCGAGAAAGTACTTGAAGAAGTAATTTATCCACTCGTCCCTCAGAAACGTTTATTAGATGTAAGTGAAATTGCCGATTACGCCCTCTTTCTAGCAAGTGATGCAGCAAAAGGCGTGACCGGTCAAGCTGTCGTTATTGACGGGGGATATACGGCTCAATGAAAACAAGAGAGGGCTCTTTTAGCCCCCTCTTGTTTTCAAGATTATGAGAAAGGTGAAGTATTCTTGTTAGAATCCAGACGACTTACTTCCTTATCTTTCTATTTAAAGCCTATGCTTTTCACTACTAGCTCTTCACTCCCACTATGCTACACTAGTGATAGAAACAGAACGGGGGAACATGTATGATGATAGCATCTTTAGCAGATAGCATCATTTCAGAAATCAATCATCTAATTCATGAAGATTTAATTGTAGCCGATACGTCTGGCATGATCATCGCCAGCACGGATAAAAACCGAGTAAATACATTTCATGAAGGAGCTCTCATTTGCACGCAAAAAAAGCAAAAGTTCATTATTACTCAAGAAAATCAAGCTCCTTTAAAAGGCGTCAAAGCGGGAATTAATCTTCCAATCCTTTTTCAAAATCAAATTGCTGGTGTAATTGGTATTACCGGTAACCCAGAACGCGTATCCGCTTACGCCGAAATTTTAAAAAGAATGACTGAACTAATGATGAATGAACGCTACTATTCCGAGCAGCTTGAATGGCAAGCGCGAGCACTTGAAGCGTTTGTATTCGATTGGGTCCAAAAATCCGATTGGAGTGAAGAATTTATCCACCAAGCGGAATTGATTGGTATCGATCTTTCAATTGAACGACAAGTTTTAATCGGTCACTGTTCAGACGTAATGAATAACAAAATGTTAAAAGATCTTATGGAGAACTTTAGTCAGGACAACAAAGATGTGTTTGTTCGCTGGGGAAACGACCGCTTTATTATTTTACAAGCTGACCAAAAGACAAAGGAACGTACGCTTCACTTTGCTAAGCAAATTAGCCGCCATTTCAAAACTCGATATCAAGTAAACGCTTCAATTGGAATTGGACAACCTGCTTCTCCTAGAATGGTTCATCAATCTTTTCACGAAGCGGAACGAGCTTTGAGTACTGCAAAAAAATCCGGAGCTATTATATTTGATGATGACCTTCGTCTTGAAATGTTGTTAAAAGATATAAAAAAAGAAACAAAGGTTGAATTTATTCGCAGAACCGTTTCCCAGGTTATGAATGATCAAGAATTAATAAAAACTGTTAAAACGTTTTTAAGGCAAAATCAATCCTTCAAAGCTACGGCAGATGCACTGCACATTCATATCAACACGCTACACTATCGAATAAAGCGAGTCGAAGAATTAACTGGACTAAACCTTCGCCATACCGAGGACTTGCTCATTTTTCACCTCGCTTTTTTGTTTTTAGATGAATAACCAACGATACCGCATAAATAACTGCTACACTTTAGAGGATTAACCATAGTTAATCCTTCTTCTATTTCTTATTATAAAAGTAAGAATTCGTTTACTTAAAAGGAGCTATAACCATGATACCTATTGAACTCAAGAAATCCTTTGAAGACATTGTCGGCGCCCATAATTATGATGACTCAAAAGCCGGTCGATTCGTTTACTCCTACGATGCTACACCTCAATTCCAATCACTGCCTGATGCCGTTATTGCGCCCAATAACACTGAAGAAGTAGCAGCTATTGTAAAACTATGTAATGAATATAAAATTCCGATTGTACCTAGAGGGTCGGGCACAAACTTATGCGCAGGAACCTGTCCAACTGAAGGTGGTATCGTTCTTTTGTTTAAACATCTAAATCAAGTGTTAGAAATTGATGAAGAAAACCTAACTGCTACAGTTGAACCAGGCGTCATTACCTTAGATTTCATCCACCAAGTAGAAGAAAGAGGTCTGTTTTATCCTCCAGATCCGAGCTCGATGAAAATTTCTACAATCGGGGGAAATATCAACGAAAACTCAGGGGGGCTTCGCGGTCTTAAATATGGCGTTACGCGCGACTATGTGTTAGGGCTTGAGGTTGTACTCGCAAATGGAGACGTGATTAAGACGGGAGGAAAGCTCGCAAAAGACGTAGCTGGCTACGATTTAACACGCTTGTTTGTCGGTTCTGAAGGAACTCTTGGAATCATTACAAAAGCAATCTTAAAACTAATACCAATGCCTGAATCAAAAATGACGATGCTTGCTCTTTATCAAGACCTTGAAGCCGCAGCAAAATCGGTGTCAACGATTATTGCGAATAAAATTATTCCGACTACGCTTGAATTTTTAGATCAACCAACATTAAAAGTCGTAGAGGATTTTGCTAAAATTGGGCTTCCTACAGATGTAAAAGCTGTTTTATTAATTGAACAAGATGGACCAATTGACATTGTGAAGCGAGACATGCTGAAGATGGCTGCCATTTGTGAAAGAGAGCATGCTGTATCGGTAAAGGTAGCTGATTCAGAAAAAGAAGCTGATGATCTTCGCACAGCAAGAAGGTCTGCCCTATCAGCTTTAGCGCGTTTAAAGCCAACGACTATTTTAGAAGACGCAACGGTTCCAAGATCTGAAATTGCAAAGATGGTTGTGGCCACTAATGAAATTGCTAAAAAATATAACTTAACAGTTTGTACATTCGGTCATGCTGGAGACGGTAACCTTCATCCAACATGTTTAACAGATGTACGAAACCATGAAGAAATTGAGCGTGTTGAAAAGGCCTTTGAAGAGATATTTATTAAAGCGATTGAGCTCGGAGGCACAATTACAGGTGAACACGGAGTTGGCGTCATGAAAGCTCCTTATCTTGAGCTTAAAGTGGGCAAAGAAGGAATTGCTGCAATGCAAGCCATTAAGAGTTCCCTAGATCCAAATAACATTCTCAACCCAGGGAAAGTTTTTGCTAAAGATTCCCGAAAACGAGTGGTGATTACAACATGACAACAGTTAAAGAACGTGAGAAAATCCAAAAGCAATTTAAAGAACAAATGAATGAAGATGAACTATTAAACTGCATGCGCTGTGGTTTTTGCTTACCAACCTGCCCTACTTATATTGAATCAGGCTTTCAAGAATCGCATTCTCCAAGAGGAAGAATTGCGCTCATGAAAGCCGTAGTTGACGGTGTTATTGAGCCTGATGAAGAGGTAGAAAAATCGTTAAACATGTGCCTTGGCTGTAGAGCCTGTGAGCCTGTATGTCCTTCTGGAGTCAACTATGGACATTTACTTGAAGAAGCAAGAGATATTATCAATCAAAATAAAAAGCACTCTATTCCTGTAAAAACGATTCGAAAAGTGGTATTTGAAGGCCTGTTTCCTCATCAAAACCGCATGCAAAACGCGACAGGGTTACTTAGCTTTTATCAGCGTTCTGGCCTTCAACGAATTGTTCGCTCTACCGGAATACTAAAGCTTCTTCCAGACAACCTAGCGTTAATGGAAACAGTATTACCAACTGTTCCTCCTTTAAAGGAAATGAAAAATCGACCTACCCATTTGCTTTCAAAAGTTGAAACAAAAAAACGAGTGGCCTTTTTTTCTGGTTGCTTGATGGATACCATGTTTATGAAAACAAATGATGCTACAATGAAGCTACTTCAGCTTGCGGGTTGTGAAATTGTGATTCCTAAAAATCAAGCTTGCTGCGGGGCTTTACATGGTCACAGTGGTGAAAAAGACGGAGCGAAACAGCTTGCGAAGCGCAATATTCAAGCCTTTGAAGATTTAAAAATAGATTATATTATCACAAATGCAGGAGGCTGTGGTGCTTTTTTAATCGATTATGATCACCTGTTAAAAGATGATGTTAACTGGGCTGAGCGCGCTCAAGCGTTCTCTAAAAAGCTGAAGGATATAAGCAGTATTCTTGTCGATCTTGAATTTTTCAACATGAAACTTTCACTGCCTCAACAAGTGATTACGTATCAAGATTCTTGTCACTTGCGCAACGTCATGAAAACATCAAGTGAACCTAGAAAGCTTTTAAAAGCCATTGCTAACGTAGAATATAGGGAAATGAAAAATGCAGATAGCTGCTGCGGATCAGCTGGTATCTATAACATCGTTGAATCTGAAATGTCCATGCAAATCCTCGATACAAAAATGAAAAATGCTGTGGCTACACAAGCTACAACGATTGTGACAGCTAATCCAGGCTGCCTTCTTCAAATGAAGTTAGGAATTGAAAGGGAAGGATTATCCTCGAAAGTAAGAGCTGTTCATCTCGTGGATTTATTACTTGAAGCCGTGCAAGAATAACCCTAAAAAAGGAGCTCTACAACTAGAGCTCCTTTTGCTATTTCTGTTATTTCTGTTATTTCTGTTATTTCCACCACGTATCAAACATAGTTGCCGGAAGCTGGCGCTTATGCTCAGTCATTCGATAGCGCTTCTCAATCTTTTCAGCTACTTCTGGCGTCACTTCTTTTCCTTCTAAATAATCATCCAGCTCATCATATTTAATGCCTAATTCCGTTTCGTCTGCTTGGCCTGGCTTGTTATCCAATAAGTCTGCAGTTGGAACCTTTTCATATAAGCGCTTATCTGCACCTAGTTCTTTTAGTAATTCTTTTCCTTGGCGCTTTGTTAATCCAGATAACGGTAGGACGTCTGCTCCACCGTCTCCATACTTCGTGAAAAATCCTGTGACTGCTTCAGCAGCATGATCTGTACCTATTACCAATAGTCCATGTTCCCCGCCAATTGCGTACTGCGCAATCATACGAACACGTGCTTTCACATTTCCTTTATGAAAGTCTCCCAATTCATGACCGACTGCTTCATTAAAAGTTTGAGAAAATGACGTAACTGTTTTTTCAATGTTAAATGTAATCGTTTCATCAGGCTTAATAAAATCCAATGACGCTTGCGCATCGTCTTCGTCTTTTTGAACTCCATACGGCAAACGAACCGCGATGAATTTTGCTTCATAACCTTCTTTACGAAGTTCTTCAACTGCAAGCTGAGCAAGCCTTCCTGCTAAGCTTGAGTCTTGACCTCCACTAATCCCTAACACAAGTCCCTTCGCGTGAGCTGTTTTTACATATGTTTTTAAAAAATCAACGCGTTTACGAACCTCTTCTGATGAAGTGATTGTTGGAGAAACGTTTAACTCTTTCATAATTTGCTGTTGAATTGTCATAATAAGCTCCTTTCAATTTCTCACTTTATCTTTTATATAAATGATGATTCTTAATATAGTCATAGCATGCGTCTGGTAGTAAATAGCGAGGTTCTCCACCTCTGGCGAATTCCTCTCTGATATAAGTAGAGCTAATTTCCATAGCTAATCCTTTATCTAAGAGCTGAAAGCGACCATCATCATAATTTCGTAAAAGTGGTGAGCGGCTAATTGCTTGTAACATGTCAATGCCATTTCGAGCCATGACAATAAACTGATTTTCGCTGACAAGTTCTTCTGACATTTTCCATTTACCATCCGCAATATCAACCAGTAAGTCTGCACCCATGATGAAATAGAGATTTGCTTTTGGCAAAAGCTTTTTGAAATAATCCATTGTGTAGTATGTGTAATGATAACCTGGCAATACATTTAATTCATGAGTATCTAATAAAAATTTAGGATTAGTTGAAATAGCTTTTTGAATCATGGCAACGCGATGTTCATCGGTTATTTGCAAGCGTTTATCTGTACGTTTATTAGAAGATGGAAGAAAGATAATATAATCTAGCTTTTTACGATGAGCTACGGTTGATGCGGTCCACAAGTGCACATTAGTAATTGGATCAAAGGATGAACCGTATATTCCAATCTTTATTCCCGGTGAAGTAAGCTGATTGAGTTGCTTCGTATCATTTAACTGTTTCAGTTCGTTCCACTTATTTTCTTCCATCTTCAGTATCCCCTTTTACGCTTGATTTAATTTGGATGAGACTTTTTTACGCACTTCATTTATTTGACGTGCTTTGTTTTCCCAGCATTTCTCACTTAAATCAACTGGGTATTCCTCTGGATTTCGCGTTCGTTTATACTCATCCCAAAGCAACCCTAAGTTATCTTCTGCATACTGTTGGATCGTCTGTAAGTTTGGCGTTTGATACACAAGCTCTCCACTTTTGTATATATCTTGATGAAGTTCTTTTGCTTCAAAGTTTGTCACAAATTTACTAATAAATGTATGCACTGGGTGGAACATTTTTAATCGTTCTTCACTTTGTGGATCTTCACCTTCAAGGGTAATGTAGTCACCTTCTGATTTGCCGTTCAGCTTATTGATGATACGATATACGCGCTTTAAGCCTGGTGTACTTACTTTTTCAGGGTTAGCGCTAATTTTAATTGTATCAACCATCTCACCGTTTTCTCCTTCAATAGATACGAGCTTGTATACAGCACCTAATGCAGGTTGGTCATATGCCGTAATAAGCTTTGTGCCAACACCCCACATATCGATTTGAGCACCTTGAGACTTCAAGTGCATAATAGTGTCTTCATCGAGATCATTTGAAGCCACAATTTTTGTATCAACAAATCCCGCTTCATCTAAAAGCTGACGTGCTTTTTTAGAAAGATATGTTAAATCTCCGCTATCTAATCGAATCGCTCGAAAGTTTATTTTATCTCCTAATTCTTTTGCAACTTTAATAGCATTTGGCACGCCTGATTTTAAGGTATCATACGTATCAACTAAGAATACGCAGTCTTTATGGCGGCGCGCGTATTTGTGAAACGCTACGTACTCATCTTTATAAGCTTGAACCATTGAGTGAGCATGGGTTCCTGCTACTGGGATACCAAATTTTTTCCCAGCTCTCACGTTTGATGTTGCCTGAAATCCACCGATATATGCCGCTCTTGTTCCCCAGATTGCTGCATCCATTTCCTGAGCGCGGCGAGTACCGAATTCCATTGCTACTTGATCTCCAACTACATGCTTAATGCGAGAAGCTTTTGTAGCAATTAGCGTTTGGTAATTAACAATGTTTAAAATAGCCGTTTCAACAAGCTGGGCTTCAATTAACGGGGCTTCAATTCGTAAAATGGGCTCATTTTGAAACACAAGCTCCCCTTCTACCATTGAACGAATATTTCCTGTAAAGCGTAGCTCTTTTAAAAAGTCTAAGTAGTCTTCTTTAAACCCTACTTCTTCACGTAAATACGTAATGTCTGATTCTGAAAAACGAAAGCTTTCAATATAGTTTATAATGCGTTCTAATCCCGCAAATACTGCATAGCCGTTTCCAAATGGAAGCTTGCGAAAGAACACCTCAAACACTGATTTTTTGTTATGAATACCATCTTCCCAATACGTTTCACCCATATTAATTTGATACAAATCCGTATGCAGCATAACGCTATCATCTTTATACACAGTCATTCTATTTTCCTCCAAATAATCAATCCACAACTTATTTAATAACCGTTGCGTTTAATGAATTCTTAAAATGAGTTAACGCCCATTCATGCCCTACTTGGTTAAAACTTGCAACCGCTTTTTCATACACGGTGATACTAAATCCTTTATTATACGCGTCTACAGCAGTATGCAAAACGCAAATATCGGTGCATACGCCTACTAGATGTACCTCAGTAATTCCTCTTTCCCGAAGCTTCATTTCCAAATTTGTGCCTGCAAAAGCACTGTATCTTGTTTTATCCATCCAGTAAGTGTTTTGGTTTTCTTTGTACGTATCATATACCTCTTGTAACGTACCGTATAAACTTCTTCCCTTTGTACCTTTAATATTATGTGGCGGATATAGTTTGGTTTCAGGATGGTATTGATCCTTTTCTTCGTGCAAATCAATTGCAAACACCACATAGTCACCGTTATCGATAAATTGCTTAGTTAAGCTAACTATTTCTGATTCAATTTGCTGTCCAGGCTCTCCACAAGTTAAAGCTCCTTTATCGTCTACAAAATCATTCGTGTAATCGATGTTTAAAAGTGCTTTCATTACTTTTCCCCCTTATCATTAATTAACAATAAACAAATTGTTTATTAATTAATATCTAGCTGTGTAGATAGATGTAGCAAAATCTGCATCAATAAACCGATATAGCTTTGTTGGCTTTTTAGATGTTCTAGTCGTTGTTTGTCCTTCTACTTCTTCAATAAAAGGCAGCATTCGAATCTTACGCGCAAATGCTTGATCACTCCTAATTGCCGGATTATCCGTAATTGTAAGCAATACAGCCTGAAGCTCGGAATACGTAAACATTTTAGGTAAAAATTTTTGTGCAACCGTCGTCTGAAGGAGATCTTTTTTAATTTCAGCAATTCCATCTTGAATAATTTGAGCATGATCAAATGCCAGTGGTAGTGAAAAAACTTCTTCTAAATCAAAAAGTTCAACGTTTGCTGCATCATCATTTGCTTGTCTTTTAGCTAACATTTCTTCTGGTACAATGGCATAGTGAGCATTTGAAATAACCCATCCCCGTGCGTCTCTCCCAGGTTTATCATAGACTCCATACTGCTTCATATGAATACCAGCTACACCTGTTTCTTCTTCTAGTTCACGCTTAGCTGCTTCATAAGCGGATTCAGCAGGGTGCACAAATCCACCTGGAAGCGCCCATTTGCCTGCTTCTATATTTTGTTCACCTTCAGCATTTAAAATTGCTCGTTGAATCAACATTAGTTTTAGCACCATTTTTGGTGGCTTATATGCTTCTTTTTCAGTAGCTACAATCGTAAACACAGCAATATCTGCCGTATATCCGTATGGCTTTGGATATTCTTTTTTTACATTTTTTTGATCATGATTTAACATTGCTCTATCTCCTGATTAGTTTTATAATTAACAATTTGATTAATGTTAATTATACGTACTTTTTTTATAATGTCAACAAAAAGAAGTGAATTTATGCTTGGATAAAAAAAGCACCGTCGTATAGGACGACGATGCTTCTTTATTCGTTATCTTGCAGCTAATCCGACAGTAAAGCATTTGTCTTTCACCCACTCAATGACATACTCAATTGTTGGACAATAGATAAACAAATGACAATCTTGCAGTTTTGTCACCACTGTTAAAGCTTCTTTCAAATTCACTCGCACAGCCGGAATACGATAATCTTTTGAAAATAAAATAACGTGTTCATCATAAATTTTCATTGTTTGTAGCCATTGAATAACCTGCTGAACCTGCTGACATTTTTCTTTAATTAGCACTCGTTTCCAATCAATGGTATTCGTTTTTGTAAAGGGGAATTGCCCCACTAATTTTTCAAAATAAATGCTCGACTGTTTACTTGTCAAAACATCGACTCTATTTCCTAATTCTTCAATTAATTTTTTAAATGGTTTCATTGTATACCTCCATCCACTCATCTTACTCTGTCTGAAAACCGACATTTTCAGAAAATATCTAAATTTAACTGTTCCATAAATTCCACAGATTCACTTTGATGAGATAGAATGATATTTATGGAATTTTTTTATTTAAAGTAGATATATGGACCTAAAACAAAACCATTTAAAAAGAAACCTTCTCTACACCATTAAAGTTCGCTATTCCATTACTTTCATTTGCTTTTCCAACAGTCTGTTAAACAACAACCCTTTGTCAGCCGCTAGACTTTTAAACTCTCCCTGCTGAATAACTTGTCCTTCTTGAAGTACAAGTACTTGATCGGCGTTGCGAATTGTAGATAATCGATGAGCAATTACAACAATAGTCATTCTGCCTTTTAAACTATCTAAAGCCCGCTGAATTTTATACTCATTTTCCGTATCTAACGCACTGGTGGCCTCATCTAACACAAGAATTTTTGGTTTTTTTAAAATAGCTCTTGCTAGCACTAAACGCTGTCGTTCACCACCAGACAGCTTTATTCCTCTGTCTCCTATTAACGTATCTAAACCGCTTGGTAGATTTTCTACGAAATCAGCAGCTAAGGAAAACTGAAGAGCTTCCCACATTCTTTCTTCTGTAGCGTTAGGATCTACTAATAATAAGTTCTCTCTAATGCTCGCATTAAATAAAACTGGATCTTGCGGCACATAGCTAATCAACTGTCGAAATGCCATTATGTTAGTAGCACTTAAAGGAACACCATCTATAAATACGGCTCCTTTTTGAGGTTGATTTAACCCCATTATAATATCAATCAATGTACTTTTCCCAGCACCCGAGCTTCCTACTAGCGCCGTCATTTGATGAACTGGAATGACAAGATTGATATTTTGTAATGCGTAGGCTTCTCCGTCTTCGTTGTAACGAAAATGGATATTTCGACAAGCGATTTCTCGTTTAAATACGAGCTGAGTACTTTGCGACTGTCTATTACCGTACTCTTGCGCTTCTCTACATTCCTCCTGTAAAAGTTTAATCGCTTCAAAAGATGGAAACGACTTCGCAATTTGTTCTAACTCCCCTTGTATACCCGCTACCTTTGGCCAAAGCCTTGAAAAAATTAAAATAATGAGCATTAGCTGGCTTGCTTGGGCCTGGAACAACTTAATCGCAACAAAGATAAAGAGAGCAATAAAAATGGAGGAAGCTACTTTATAGTAAAATTGAGACGTCATCTTCATCTTTGTATATTCCAGCTGCTCACTTTGCATTTGTTTCGTAATAGATGAGTGCCATTCTACCCTCGAAGCTTCTAATGTATTGCTCTTGATATCTTTAATACCATTAATTTGATCAGTCAACCCTGCTACGTAGTCTCTGCCCAATGTGAAATTTCGCTTTCCTAATGACAATGACTTTCTCAAAAAGGTTCGATTGAAAAAGAGCAAAATCGCACCGCATAATAATACAAATAGCGTAATAACAGGTGAGAGCAATAAAGCTAACATAATTTGAATACACGTAAACACTAAAGAAGTCATAAACTGCAAAAGTGCGTGAGTGCCTCCACTGACTCTAGCCACTTCCGTTTGTAATAAATGAATAAGATCTGATTTTCTTTTTCTTAAAAAAAAGCTCCAATTAGCATGTAGAACGCTCTCATATGTTTGCAGGCGCATCTGTCGAAAAAAACCCTGCTGTATCATCGCATTTTTAATAGAGACATGCCTGTACAAAAAGTACTGAACAAAAGCAATCAATACGAATACTACTAAAATAAGCGAAAGACTAAGCTGATTCGGTACATATGTAAACAACTCAAAGAATTTCATCCCCGATTCATTTACCTTACTAAAATCAACGATTCCACTCATAGTGAGCATTGGAACTAACAATAAAATAGCTACTCCTTCAAGTAAACTAATGGCTACCATAGCCAATAAATTTAAATAAAGAGCCTTTCCAGCATATGAGTGAATTTGTTTCAAGAAATAAAAAACATAATTCATAAATCGACTACACCTCCTAGGAAAATACTTGCTTCCTAGTTTTGCGCCATGCCCATAATACAGGTCGCAAAGGAAAATAGAAAAAATGTAAATAGCTTGGTAAAGGGAGCGTTTCAGCATCCTCTGGATAAGGATATAAAAAGCTAAGCAAGAACCATGCTTTTTGTTGAGTTGACATCAGCGAAAACAAATGACGAGAGTGATAAGCGGAAATGTCTTCGGCTAAAGGCTCCGTATGAAGATTAATCATTTGTTCTAAATAATAAAAGGCTCCTTGTGCTAAGCGTTTTGCCTTTTTTGTTATAAAAAACTTGTGTGCTCCTTCGGGGATGGACGACTGAAAACATGCTTTTACTAGCAAAAGCGCCTGCCCACCGACATGGTAATTAGAATGTTTTTTAAACAGATTATATACCAGCTTCCATTCTATATCCTGATTTAAAATTTGATGAATATCTGCTAACCAGCGCAGTCTTGACCAGCCGTGCCGAGCTCCATGAGAGATTAAAAACACAGTTAGATCTTCTTGTCCTAAAAAATACACAGGCGAACTTGTTACGGTGCTTAGCCTTTTGCGACTCCATAATTCTTTAAACTGTGGCTCACTGCTCGGGCCTGGATTTAACCGCCAATGAATCTCAAGCTTAATGCGCTTTATAGGATGAAAGTAGGTTACGTGATGATGTCTCCACTTCCAGTCACCCAAGACCGTTTGGATATAATCATCTTTTTCATATCCAAGACTAACAAGCAGCTCTTCAGCTTTCTGTAGATGCTCTATTGAAATTAAAAAATCTAAGTCACTCGATGTCCGAAGCGATAAATTCTGATAAAGATGTTCTGCGATAACAGGACCTTTTAAGAACAAAGTTGGAATATTCTCACCTAAGAATAAGGTACTGACTGCTTCCATTTCACCACTTAAATAAAGCATTTTAATCGTATTATGCTCATATTGTGCTTTTAGTTTTTCTGAAACTGCTTTTGGGATTTTTAATTTCTTATTTTCATTGAGCTTTACATGCAGCAAAGGGTATACCCGATGATGCATTGCTAACTTAAAAAAATGATTCCAATCGATTGACCGTGTATAATTAACCCAAGATTCTTCACTTTGATCGTCGTGCTGGTTCCTTAACAACTCTAAAATAAGCTTAAGTTCCTGCGGAATATTTGTTAATGGTAACGTCTGGTTCATCCTGTTCTCCTTTTCGTGGGATGCTTTGCAAACTTTGCAATGACGGTATAGCGCTCTTTTCCTTCAACACCTGATACATAAAAGCTCCCACTTCGTAACCACGCGTGAGCTACTAGCTGGTGATCCTCATCTTTAGCCGTTCCTAAATAAAGTGTGCTTTCAATATTTCTTTTTTCCAGCATCTTCATCCCAGCTAGCGCTTTAACCAAGCATTGACTTTCCCAAAAAGTGTAGCCGCTCATTGCGTAAAGCGCGTCTGAAACGTTTTGAAGCGTTTGTTTATGAGCTGCCTCTGTTTCAAAAGAAGTTTCATTCATCTGTAAATGAAGCGATGATGCCACTTTTTCAAATGACTTTTCTTTCATCAAGCGTGCCCATGCTAAATACACAAAAGCTTCAATAAATAAACGCTTTTTTTGACGCTCCAATTCTATAAATCGCCTGCACCTACTCCAAATTTTCATGATGGCCCCCTGCTAGTTATTTATTAGGTGCGTCTTGGATTAAAAGTAAGCCTTCAGCTTTTAGAGAGGTTAAAAAGTGAATGACCTGCTGCTCACAAACGTCTTTTTCGACTTCATACTTTTCTGTTAAGCGTAAGATTAGGTTGCTCACTGTCATCGGTTGCTTTAATTCTTCCCAAATATCACCACCAACTTCACCTAGATTGTAATATTTGCTGTTTTGAATGCTTAGCATAACTTTCTCTCCACCCATATCACTTACAATCTGTCCTTTTGCTTGTGCAACAAGTTGGCTTTTTTCAATCACTTGGCTATTTATCATTTTTCTTCTCTCCTTCATGAATTTTATGTAGAATACTTTCTACTAACTCACTTGCTGTAAAGCGATTAATAGGTCGTTTTAGCTGATACATACCGATTTGGTTAGCGACGGATACTGTGGTTTGAAAATGCCAATCATACAGATTAAACGATTCCATTAAAAAACGACGATACGTATGATTAAACAGCATTTGGAGCTTTTCTATACCCGCTACTTCGTTTATTTCTATTTCCTCTTGATTGCTTTTTACCAACTCTACTACGCCTGCTAGCGGAACTGGACAATTAGCAAACTGAGAAGTAACTGGAATCGAAAACTTTGTTTCACGCTGGACAATCGGGCGATATATGGTAGCGTTCATACCAAAATGACTTAAGCTTTCTTGCCATAGCTTTTGCTGTGGATAAGCAGGAATCACAACTGGCTGGTTATTCTGCAAAGGCAGGGCAATCACATCATCTGTTAGCAGCTCGTATCCTTTTTGTAAAAAAGCTGACGCTAGCGTAGATTTACCCGCGCCTGATTTCCCAACAATTCCGTACGCTTTTCCATTAATAACAACTGCACTTCCGTGTAAAGGCAGGGTTTTTCGCTGCAATAATAGTGCACCCATGCAAGAACCAAGCACATACAGCCTTATTTGATCTTCATTTGAGTTTTTCATAGGACATATGCTAATCTCATTTCCATTTTTTACATCAAAAATGGCTACATCAGGGACTTTAAAAAAGAATCGATTTGCTTCAACATGAAAATATTGATCTTCACGGCATGTTTGATTCCATAAAAGCTCCAACTCTTTTATTTGCACGGTTACTTCCTCTTCGCTTTTTCCTAAATCGACCGCTATCAGTTCCGGGATCTTCATTTCACTAGCAATTAATAATCCAAACGCTTGATACCTTACTTTTGTTTGAATATCTAACAATCATCACGCCTCCTCTATTTAAAAACACTTTTGTTCATTATAAAGAACAACCAGTGAAAAAGATACGTTCATTAGTTGAAAGATACCCTTATACTGATAAAGTGCGTACAAGGGCAGTCCATCAATTAAATCATCTATTTAGCTATGGTGAATCACTTCATCAACATCAGGCTGCACTGCATCCGGTGTTTTAATTCCAGGCCCTGCCATCGTCATTTTAACTTCTACTACCTCTAATACTGGTAATTCCCACTGTTTTTTCATTCGTTCACCCCCTTTCAATTCATTTTTTTCATAAACCGATAAAAAATTAGGCTACGCATAAGCAATCGAAAGCGAAGGTCGAAAATCAATTCAGGCTTCGAGATAGTACCAATCGTCTTTTTAGCTTCTTTTAAAGAAGCCATATCAAGATAACAAGCCATTTGTTCATCAGAAATTAAAGCTTCAACTTCCTGTAGAAAACTTGGCCATGCTTGAACCATACGTAAAGTCCCGTCAGCGCCTTGCACACCTTTCACCTTTTGATTCATACGAATGTTATCCGGAAGCATCCCTTTTGTAGCTCTTCTAATCAGCGATCTGTCAACTCCATCTTGTACGTATTGAGATTCTGGGACGGATAAGCAAAAACGAATCACGCGCAAATCGTTGGTCGGATCTCGATTCCACACACCATACCGTACAGATAGTTTAGAGCCATATGTACCAGTAATATTCCAATAATAAGGGTGTTCAAATTGTTTCTCTTTCACTTCATATACGCTGGTTATAGCATTTCCTGTTAAATCAATTTGGTGCTTCTTCAGCTTTTTATATACGTCTTGCTTTCGAGCAAAGTTGGGATTAACCATTTGTGGAAATTGACTTTCTTGCTTTCCGTACGACGACAAATGTAGTAGTGGAAAAGCTTTTCTACGGACAAAATGAAAAACCCTTGAGCGAGTAACGCCGATGTTTTGACTATACAGTTTCATCTCGTGAGACAGCTTTTTCAAAGATAACTTCTTCAAAAGAGATGCCTGGTAGTCAAGCGCATGCCCCCAAGAAATTGTCCAGTTTCCTCTTTGACCATTTAACAAAATACCTATATTCTGTCGCGCAGCTTCCTCATAAATTCCTTTAAGCCAAAACGTGTTCTCAAAAAATTTGTAGGGCATTTCTAATAAGTCAATCCAATCATCGATTTCCGTAAATGGATTTCGCTCTTTAAAATCTAGATAAGTATCTTCTATATTCCCTAAATATTGGACAGTTGATTTTATAAATTTTTTCTCATTAGCTATTCTATATTTTGGCGTCCAATCAACGAAATCTTGAATAGGTACATAGCTAAAGGTGCGAAGTTTTTCCTCTCGATTTCGTAAAGCTTTCGCAGCGAAGCTAACAACTGACCCTGAATCCAATCCCCCGCTTAAATGTGCACCAATTGCTTTATGCGTACGAATTCTTGAGCTAATAGCTACTTGAAAAACTTCTTTAAATGCTTCTTCATATTCCTCGTTTGTTTTCAATAGCAAGTCTTGTTGCTGAATAAATGCATAGCGTGTTAGCGTTACGCGTCCGCTTTTGACGATGATTTGATAACCAGGAGACAGCTGCTTGATCTGTTCGTATACCGTTGAAGATGTATCAACTGACTCAAAGTTCCACGGAATTGTTAAGAATTCTGCTATCCACTCTTCATTTCTTTTTGACCTCACGAATGGCAGATGTAACAGCGGGCGAACAAGGGTAGAAAATGCGAATGTTTCGTAACCATGATGATAATAAAGTGTACGAGCTCCTGAGAAGTCTCTTGCCCCAAACAACTGGTTTTCGCTTTCATCCCAAATCATAAAAGCAAAGTCACCAATTAAATAACTTGGACAGCTACTATTCCAGCGCTCATATGCAAGTAAGATTAGCTCCGTATCAGAAATGTCTCCCCAAGCGTTTTTATCAACACCTAGCTTTAAAAAAAGCTTTTCACGATTGTCAATGATAGCATCCGCTGTGATAACAAGCTTTTTCTCTAAATTATAAAATGGGATAGGTTGAGAAATAGATTCAGGCGTAATCCATTGATTATGACAACCCAAAAACAAACCTTTTTGACGCCAAACCTGAATATCATCGGCTGGGTATGATTGAAATGAACGCATTACCCGGTTTATTTCTTCGGTTGATACTTCTCTTGAATTAAAATGGTATATACCAGCAATTGCACTCACTTCTCTACTCCCCACTTTTCTATTCTTAATAAAGAACACATAATTAAAAAATATATCTCATTTTTGTTCTTTATAAAGAACTTTACTATACTTCTTTCTTCATTGCAACACTGTTTCTTCCAGTTTTGTCGTCAATTATTGACCTCTACTAAAACCTTTTTGGAAAGAAAAACGAGAACGACTAGCCGCTAAGCTGTTTACTACTAACTTCTTAAAATAAGAAAACTCCGGTGTACGATGAAAAAGTGCCCAATAGAAACCATTAATAATAACTAAATTAAGCACACAATTGGATAAAAACAACAGAATACTATCTGAACCTTTAAGACTAGACGTCACCAAATGCGTTACGAACAAAGGAATTAAAGCAAGTAGTAAATACTTAAAATAGAGCTGGAAGTATTGGCGTAAAGGCTTATGAAATACATATTTATATACCATTTTTGGTTTAACCCAAAAGATAACCGCTATGTTGCTGATGAGCGTTCCTAAAAAAATACCTGATAAACCCATCATTTTTACCAGCACAAGTGACGCAACGATATTCACAGCACCTTCAATTAAAGGAGCATATCGATCTTGATAAAATATTCCACCCGCTTCTTTAAATCGATCTACCGACCCTCGCATTAAAAAAATATACAAATTTACTAATATGAGGCCAATCGTTAGTGAGTCTAATAGCTGTTCTTCATTAAGCCATATCAAAATAAACGAATTAATCGTATTCCACAGTGAAATAACCATATATGACACCAACCAAAAGCTTATAAAAAATAAACGTTGATGAACGACAAACGCATTTTCTCGATTATTTTCTGTGAGCAGCTGGCCGATGCTTGCTGTTATACCTGATAAGCCGTTTAGTATGGTAGCTTGAAACGCACTAATAATCATATAGTAATTATTAAACACCCCTACTACTCCTAGGTTAATATAGTAAGCCATGATGATATTATCTGTACTAAACACCAAGATACCGCCAATTTTATGAAAGAACATGGCTTTCATATTCTTCGTTAACTCTCTTTTTTCTGAAGGTTCTATTTCTCCCTTTACCTCAAATACCCAAGCAAACTTTTTATGAATTAAGCGATTTAATATATAATAAAAGAGAAGGTTAATAACGAGCTGAATAATCAAGAAAGCATATAAGCTTGGATATAGTTTTAATAACACAAACTGTAAAGCAAAGGTCCCCAGCTTAGCTAAGGTCATGCTCACAGCTATTCGATATTCTTCTTGTGCTACAATGAGCAAACTAAATTTATATGAAAAAAAATAGGTGATAACGCTATTCGCTAAAAATAAAAGAAAGTATATTCTTGCGTCCATTATATTCAAATTTCCTTTTATAAACAGCGGTAAAAACGGCAGCATACATATACCTACGCCCAATATAATTGCACCAATTATTTTATAAAATTTAGCATAATAATTAAGGTATCCTTTAATCTTGATTGTATTTATTTCAGCAAATGGTTGATATAAAGCATATACAATTGCACTACCAATACCTAATTCTAGAATTGATAGCATCCCAATCATGCTAGTATATAGCGCAGTAAGCCCTAGTAGTTCGTTACCTAAAGCATCAATAAAAGCTTTTCTCACTATAAAGGCGGGAAATAATAGTAGAATAAAAGATAATACGTTCATCACCGCATTTAAGGTTGCTTTTTGTACTCTCATTTCATCTTCCACCTTTAATTTGCGGCCTCAAGTAAGGAATACACCTTGAAGATTTCAGCTTCTGTCCCTACTTGTTCATGGCTCAGCTTTTCACAGACAGACTTTTTTAATTCACTATCACAAATCATTTCTTGAATACCTTTAGCCAAACTGACAGCGTTCATTTTTACAATTAATCCATTCTCTCGATCTCTAAGCTGATTATAGACAATCGGAAAATTAGTAGCGACAATCGGCTTTTTCAATAGCCTCGCTTCCGCCATAGCTAAACCATAGCCTTCTAATTTAGAAGGTTGCACGTAGATATCCGCCTGATGTAAAAAAGGATAGGGATTTTGATATGTGCCTAAAAAAACAAATACACCTTCTAAGTGGTAGGCGGCTACTTTTTGCTTTAGGTTCTGTTCTAGTGAGCCTTCACCAATTGCGTACCACTTTATATTGAAGCCTTGCTTTTTTAATCTATAGCACGCTTCAATGGCAAGATCATAGCCCTTTTGCTCAACAAGTCGCCCTATTGTCAATATTCTTATGCCATCGAACAAATCAGTAAACCCTCCTTTTTTTATTGCCATCTCATAAATGAGCGCAGGAGAGATAATATCATAAATGACTTCCACTTTTTTTGCTATGCTTGGTAGCTCAGTCGTCAACACTTCTTTACATGAATCCGAAACAGCAATAATATGGTGAAATTGATTATAGTAATACACATCAAATTTTTTATGATGACGAATTAATTTGTAGTCAGTATTTACCCAGGCAAGTTTTTTAGCTGCCTGTACTTTCTCTGCTACAAAATAAGTTGGCATTCCTTGACTATATGCAATCGCTACGTCATATCTTTGTTCTAGCGGTTCCATTCCTCTATTCGCCCATGTCCATAAAATTTGAGAGGAGTGCATTGTTTTCTTTTTTAAAGGGTTACGCAAAGCAAGCGATGCGAACGTTCTAAAATAGAGTGATTTAAACTCTTTTTCTTTTACTAAATCTACTCGCTTTTTAGCTTGCTTTTTCATATACGTAGGCTGCGGTAAAATAGTAACTTCCTTTGGAAGCATATTTAAATAGAGCCCCTCAATTGAAAATAATAGTAAATCTACTTTATATTTTTGATAATTAAAACAAGCTAATAGTGAGATTAGGCTTTTTTCGGCCCCTCCACTATTTAAAGAGTCTATTGCAATTAGGATCCGTTTTTTCATTTAGTTTGCCTCACTTTTCACACGTCTTCTATTTAAGAATACGGCAACCTAGTTCATTAACTCATAAAGCTTCTCTAATTCTTTCTCATTGTGATAGTTTATACTTTTACACTTAGAAGTTAGCTGACTCCTCAAACCCGAGTTATGTAGCATTTCTTCAATTCCACTTGCTATTCCTTCTATAGAAGCTTCACATATAACGCCGTCTTCATAGCTCTTCACCTGACTCACAGCCGTTGGGTAGTTCGTAATAAGCACCGGCTTTGCAAGGATTTGCGCCTCACATATCGTTACTGCTTTCCCTTCGTACCTGGAAGGCTGCACGTATAGATCGGCTGCTTTTATATACGGATATGGATTCATTTTTTTTCCTACCAGTAGGAAATCATTCTCTAAATTATTTTCTTGGATTAACGATTGAAGCATCTCCTCATCCCCACCATATCCAACCACGTACCAGGCGATATTACTATGCCCTTTTGCTTTCAAGTATTTGAATGCTTGCACAGCTCGATCAATCCCTTTAGCATGAGAAAGCCTAGCTACCGTGACAATTTTAAATCGATTATCTTTCGCCATTCGAGATTCTAAAGGCTCATTAGCTTGATTTTCAATGAGCTTAGGGGAGCGAATGTTTTCAACCACTGTTGTTTTATCAGCTAAAGAAGGATACTTTCTTAAGAATGCTTGTTTACACTCTTCTGACACCGCTACGATGTGGTTAAACTGTTTCCACACTTTAAGGTCGAGTACCTTATCCGTTTCGATCGTAGAAAAATCAGTATGTATCCACGCAATTTTAATTTTAGCCTGTACTTTTTCTGCTACAAAATCATGTGGCCATAGATAGCTAATTGCTACATCATACTCTTGCTTCAGAGTAGGTAAGAAAGGCAGAGCATACCTCCACATATACTGCATTTGCTTATAGCCATTTTCAGCACTTTTACAGTAAGCTACTCGATACTTAGCTAAAAGTCGAGCTAGCACAATGGGGAACTGCTTATCTTTTATATTTTGAACAATTGATTTACGAAACGTTTTATATGCTTTTAATTCTGGTAACAGTTTAGCTTTTGATGGTAAGTCCGCAAATAAATCTCCTGTATGACTATGAAGATGAAGATCTACTTCATATGCTTCATAATCAAAATGACCGAGCATACTTAATAAGCTACGCTCCACACCTCCTACTTCCATGTCAAACGAAGAGATTAACATTTTCTTCATGGCTTCACGATCCCTTCGTTATAATGCTACGAATATATGCTAAGTTGTTACCACCAATAAGCTTGACAACTGCTTGCTTTGCCATTCCTTTCGCTTTTTGCCGTGGGGAAAGCCAGCTTTTATAAAAATGGTGGACCGCGTACGTTTCTTCCGTTTGAAGTAGACGACAGTTTATATAATCGTACGGTGAAAAATAACTTTGCGGATAAATAACTGCCATTTCTTCAATATACTGTTGCTCTCCTGTTCTTTTCATTCCCATTTTTTCAAACATTTTTGTCATAACAGCGACGTTTGTCAGCTGGTTGTAGGATCCATCTTTTTGAATAAAGCTTTGCCCATCATAATAATCAAGCATGTTCTTTATAATAGGATGTTCTTTCATAGCACCAAATGTACTTGTCGCGACAAAACTTTTTTCTTCAAAGCCAAAGAAAGACTGATTGATTAACAAATTATCAAAAGATTTAAACACTTCTACATCTGTGTCTAAATAAATTCCGCCCATGTTATACAACGCTTGCATTCGAACATAATCACTGACAAATGCATACTGCTCTTGTTTATACGCTTCTTTCACGTATTGGTTAGACTCTAACGATGTATTTGATTCATTCCACTCAATGATTTCGTAATCTTTCAAACAATCTCGCCAGCTTTGAATACACTTTTGAACTAATGGAGGCTTTTCTTTATTACCAAACCAGCAGTAATGAATAATCTTAGGGATTGTCTCTTTGGATTTAGCCACCTCTCATAACTCCTTCCTACTATTCTACCAACGTATTTTTCGTTTCCTGCTGCCATTTAATAAACGCAAAAACCCTTTTATACTCTTCTAACTGTTCTTTTTTCACACCTATCTTCTTTAGTTCATCAATAAAATCTAGCCATTCTTGTTCCGGGAGAGAGTCATGTTGAGGTTGTAATTCTAATAACCAATTAAATTCGACGCCCAATACTGCTGCAATCTTCTCAACAACTTGTATAGATGGGTTTTGGTTTACATTTCGTTCAATATTGCTTAAATATGACTTTGAGACATTTGATCTTTCTGCAAGCTCTGACAAAGTTAAGCCTCTTGATTTACGAATCCTATATATATTATCTCCTATCATTATATACATACCTCATACTTTCTCTTATTGACTACACGATTGAATGACTGCTGGTCATCATACTAGTTTGCAATAGCTTAATAACAGCTGTTTGTTCGCCTACGGAGAGGTTGGAACCAGATGGTAAACACACTCCTGTATAAAAAAGCGTTTCAGCAATATGCTCGACTTCAGAATGGCTATAGTAAAGGCAGCCTTTAAATAGTGACTGTAAGTGCAAAGGTTTCCATACAGGTCTTGCTTCAATTTTGTTTTTCTTTAAGACATTTATAATTTCTTTAGGCTTTATGTTTAGCTTGTCACAATCAATTGTAAGGGCTGTCAGCCATCGATTGGTGATAGTCTCTCGTAGCTCAGGCATGAACGCAACGCCGTTAATATGAGATAAACGTTTATAATAGCGCTGAAATACTGCTCTCCTAGCTTCAATTCGTTTCTGTAAAACATTTAATTGAGCCAAACCAATTCCAGCCAATATGTTGCTCATCCGGTAATTGTATCCCATCGTGCTATGCTCATAGTGAATCGCTGGATCCCTTGCTTGTGTTGCTAAAAACTTCGCTTTGTTCAATGCTTCTTCATTATTTGAAACAAGCATTCCACCACCTGATGTCGTAATAATTTTGTTGCCGTTAAATGAATAAATACCAAAATCACCGAACGTTCCTGTATACTGGCCTCTATAAGTGGAGCCTAGAGATTCAGCAGCATCTTCAATTACAGGTACCTTATATTTCTGACAAAGTTCCATAATTTCGTTCATCCTTGCACTTTGTCCATACAAATGAACGACAATTACAGCTTTAGGTAACTGATTTATTTGAACAGCTTCTTTCAATGCTCTTTCTAGTGCACGTGGAGACATATTCCATGTATCTGGCTCTGAGTCAATAAAAACCGGTTCTGCTCCTTGATAAAGAATGGGATTAGCACTTGCCACAAATGTTAGAGTTGAGCAAAATACCCGATCTCCTTTTTTAACTTCTAGCAAAGAAAGAGCTAAATGAATGGCAGCAGTACCTGAACTTACTGCTACAGCTCCTTTAGCTCTTACGTATAAGGCTACTTCTTGCTCGAACCGGTCAATATTAGGGCCTACTGGTGCAATCCAATTCGTTTGAAATGCTTGTTGAATATACCTTTGCTCTTCTCCACTCATATGAGGAGGCGATAAATAAATTTGGTACATGGAACTTACTCACCTTCTTTCTGCTTTTATGGAGTTATTATTTTTCACTATTGCTGGCGAGCCTACTGCTATACAATAACTTGGTAAATCTGATGTAACCGTTGAGCCAGCACCAATTATTGACCATGCTCCAATTTTTTTTTGAGGGATAACGGTAGCTCCTGCTCCAATAAATGCGCCTTCACCTATTATTACTTCACCTGTAATCGTAGCTCGAGGAGCAGCATGTACATAATCTTCTAGTAAACTATCGTGTTCAATGATTGCACCTGAGTTGATAATGCAATGTTTTTTTATCACTGCACCAGCATTAACAACCGCATATGGCATAATAACGGTTCCATTACCAATCTCTGCTGTTTGACTGATAACAGCCGTTGGATGAATAACAGATAAATACTGACTGGGTGAAAGATTTAACAGCTCCATTAACTGTCTTCTTATTGAATTATCTCCAATAGCAATACTAATTTGAAATACATACGCACTCTCCAATTTTTCTATATACGATATAGGTGCATAAATCACTTCATCCTCAAAGAAATTAGTCTGATATTGATCATCTAACACCGCGATAATGATATAGCCGTTTAAGCGAATTATCTCTTGAATAACTTTACTGTGACCTCCGTTACCTATAACAACAACATTCATCCTATATCACATCTTTCGAACCCGTAAATTTATCCGTCGTGACGTGCCCTTGCTTTGAAACCCCTTCTTTTTTTACAACTTTTAAAGCCGTCAGTAGTAATATTTTCAAATCCAAGCCCATCGTTTGGTTTCGAACATACCAAGTATCTAACGCAAGCTTTTCTTCCCAAGAAAGATTGTTCCGACCGTTCACCTGTGCCCATCCTGTTATTCCTGGTCTAACTGAATGACGAGTTTCTTGTTCTTTTGTATAGAGGGTTAAGTATTCCATTAAAAGTGGTCTAGGTCCCACTAAGCTCATGTCCCCTTTTAAAACATTAACTAATTGGGGAAGTTCATCTAAGCTATATTTCCTTAAAAATAATCCCATTTTGGTTAATCTTATATGGTCAGCTAATAGTTCACCCTCTTCATCTACCGTCGAGTTCATTGTACGAAGTTTGTATACATAAAAAGGTTTCTGCTCTAAGCCAGGACGCTGTTGCCTAAAGAAAATTGGTGAACCTAAGCTAAATTTCACAATCATACAACAAATTAGTAGTATAGGAAATAGCAGAATTAATAAGATAAATGTAACAACAATATCAAGTAAACGCTTCATGTGAACACTTACTCCTTATCTTGTTTACTTTTTGACGTAGCATCTGCTGTCACATTCACGGCTAGTAAACTCTGCTTTAAATCATCGAGTACTTCCGAAAGCGTTAAGTGTGTGGCTACCTGTGCTTTTTTCTCCAATTCAGCTAAAATCCGCCGTAATGTCTGTTCATTTAGTTGCTTAATGTTAGAAGCCATTAAATTCATCCTATTCTGATAAAATTATTTTCTGCACTGATTGAGTGGTGTACCCATTTGGGTTTAATTTCTGCCAATTCCACGTATCTTTACAAATCTCATCAATACCACGAAGCGCAGACCAATTTAATTCTTTTTCCGCTTTTGTTACGTCAGCAAAGCAAATGGCCGTGTCACCACTTCGACGATTCGTTGTACGAAACGGAATATTTTTCTTTGAAGCAAGCTGGAATGCAGCCACTAGTTCCAATACACTATAGCCTTTTCCTGTTCCTAAGTTATACGTATGAATTCCTGTTTGATTCCTCACCTTTTCCATTGCTTTTATATGTCCTATAGCCAAATCTACGACATGAATATAGTCTCGAACTCCCGTACCATCAACCGTCGGATAGTCGTTTCCATAAACATCAAGGTGAGAAAGCTCACCTATTGCTACTTGTGAAAGATATGGCATTAGGTTGCTTGGAATCCCTCGAGAGTCTTCACCGATTAACCCACTCTCATGAGCACCAACAGGGTTAAAATATCTTAGTATTGCAATGCTCCATGAAGCATCTGAGCCATACAAGTCACCTAAAACTTGTTCGATGATCTCCTTCGTTTTTCCATAGGGATTAATCGCTCCTAAGGGGGTTTTTTCTGTAATGGGAACCTGCTTGTTCTTCCCATAAACAGTTGCTGACGAGCTAAATACCATCTTTTTCACCCCGTATTGCTTCATTACATTACATAGTACAAATGTTGAAGTTAAATTGTGCTGATAGTACATCAAAGGTTCCTTTACAGACTCTTCAACAGCTTTGAGACCTGCTAAATGTATAACTGCTTCGATAGGATGTTTTGCAAAGATTTGTTTAAGCTTTTGCTCATCCAGTAGGCTGATACTATATGTAGCGAAAGACTTCTCTGTTAGCTTAGAAACCCTTTTTAATGCTTCAGGATGACTATTTGAAAAATTATCAACTACAATCAGCTCATAGCCTGCATTTAATAGCTCTACGCAGAGGTGACTGCCAATATAACCAGCTCCTCCTGTGACTAAAATAGCCATCTTTTTCCTCCTCCATTCACTTTACTCTTAAACTTTTAAAACCAGTTTAAGAAGTCACTTTTATATATAATATTTAACGTCACCACGTGCTCGTAATAAAAATAAACAAAGTAAAAAGCTAAGATTCCGTAGTAAACGACTTTCTGATCTTTCTCTCGAAATAGCTTGACTAGCCAGGAAATTAAAATTAGCTGATAAAGACCAAAGTATATGGTAAAGCGAGCAAAGATCCAGTTTTGTGTTGAAACAATCATGAATACAAAGCCAAGAAGCGTCATATTGACGATATAATCACTTTCTGGAAATAATTCTCGCAGCCGCTCTCTCCCTAAATAGGCAATGACTAAAGGTATGGCATTAATCAAAACTCGTAGAAAATTTGCTCCTCCTTCATCAAAGTTTTTGTACTCTGCATACTGGGTATCTTCAATAGCTGAAAACAAGATGTTTATAAATTGGTCAAAGCCAATCACTGCAGTTACAGCTAACAAAACGAGAGCGACTGTAGATTTAGACCATGCTTTTGTCCGAACAACAAAATATAAAGGAAGTAAAATAAATGCGCTTTGATGAAAAAACGAAGCGCATATAACAACTAGAAAATATCCTTTCCATCTACCTTCAATTAGCAGTTTTGTGGCTGTGAAGATAATAGCTGCTGCTAACATTTGCCTAATACCATTCATTGATACTAAAAATAAACCTCCCGTAATGTATACATAAAGGCTTAAATCTAGCATTCTCGAATATTTATAGAGGACGGTTACAACCAAAACATTTGTTATTAAAGCTGTTGAAAAGATGAGAAGCTGTGGATCTTGTGAAAGGTTCTTTAGCTGCATTTGAAACAGCCCAAACCCGATGTCTTTTTGACTCATCACATATTGCCACGTAAAATCATTGGATGTGTAAATATCTATATAAGCCAATGTATCGCCGATATTTGATCTCAAACCTGAAATACAAACAAGCGCCATCAGCGCTCCTGTAACAAGAAGCTTATTAGGGCGAATTTCAACAGGTGAACCTGATTCCATTAAAGGTGTAGCTGCATACCGTGAAAAAAAAGACAACAAAAAGACAATAATTAGGTTTAACCATAAAAGAGCCATTTGAAAAGATCCTTTCATTTAAACCAAGTTTTAGGATATAAACATTCTCGTTTTTAACGTAATATAGCCATATAGCGTAATACCAAGTGGGACAGCTAACAGAGTTATTGTTTTAAGAGGTGTCTCCTTTAAAAACTGACCGTTCCGGCTGATGAGACTGCTTGATACATAATGAACAGCTTGGCGAAATTTAAACAGAGGGCTGGCAAAAGGAAGTTTCATCAACTCTTTTCTGTAAAATGCAAACCCCTGTGGATTCTTTAGATACTGTGATAACATATTTTGAGATGATCCATCGGGAAGATATTCTACACAGCACAAAACTTCGTTCATTAAAAGCAGCTCATAGTCTTTATCAAGCATGTGATACTTATAAGCAAGCCCGACATATTTTTCACCTTCAAACAGTGGATATGGATATCTTTTAGTTAGTTCTGTTCGATATACAAGCTTTTTATCTCCTGTAACGCCGTGCTTATGATAAAGATGAAACAGCGTTGACTGCTTTAATTCTTCAGGAAAAGCCGTTCCGATGATAGTGCCGTTACGGTTTGAATCTAACCCCATAATTCCGCTTACGCTGCTATTTCCGTATCGCTTCCAATGCTGTATAATCTTCTCTACCGCGTCTCTTGGCATGTAATCGTCTGAGTCGATACAGACATTCAGTTCTGTATCTATTAATTCATACGCCTTATTGTGTGCAGCGTGCATGCCTTTATTTTCTTGGAAACAATAGGAGATATCTACATCTCCTTCTTCTTTCCAAACAGCCACTTTTTGACGAGTATCATCCGTGGAGCCATCATCGATAATTAACCAAATAAAGTCTTTGCACGTTTGGACTTTTAAACTTTCATAACAATCGTTCAAACAATATGCCCGATTATATGTTGGCGTAAAAATGGTTATGGTTTTCATCATGGCCCTCCTTCATGCACACCCGATAAAACTGCTCAATTTTTTCAGCTTGATGCTTAATGTTATAGCCTTTTCTATCTAATAAATAAGCCACTTCTTTTCGAGGCAAAGAAGGGTCTATAAAAGATAGAACCCTTTCCCACTCCTTCGCCTTATCTAGTGATAATCGCTGAATAAGACCACATTCCATGTCAACTTCTTCACTGATGTCATCAGAGATGATACAGGGTAGACCACATGCTTGTGCTTCAATCAAGGTTAAGGGTAACCCTTCATGTACTGAAGGAAAAACAAAGCAATCAAACCCTTGCAAGATCTCATGAACATCTGAGCGAACGCCTAATAATCTAACGCTTTGTGCGAGCTCCAGTTCTTTAATTTGCTTTTCAATCTCGCTTTTTAATACTCCCTCTCCAACGAGGACCAGCACGGTATTTTGATTTTTTTGATGAACTTTATGAAATAATTCAAGTAAAAAGCGATGGTTTTTCTGATGGTTAAAGCGACCAACATGTCCCCATACAAGTGTACGTTCATTAACGCCCCACTCTGCACGAGCTTTCTGCCTTGCTTGCTGACAATAGCGGAATCGATCCACGTCAACTCCGTTGTTCAACAGAATGACTTTCCTGTCATGCTTCTGAAATAACCAGCTAGCAGCTGCTTTTGAACAAGCATATAAGTGTGTAGCAGATGGGACAATTCGAGTTCCTGCATACCATTTATAAGTGCGTGCCACTAAACCACCTTCACTTCTCGTATTATGACTATGGGCAATTCGAATTGGAATTTTAGCTTTTTTAGCTGTTTGCAGTACAAAGCCACTCATTTTATCTAAATGAGCGTGTACAATTTGATAAGTGTGATGTTGTTGAAAAAATAAGTAGAGTTGCTTTAAATACAAGCAGTGACCAACTTCAGTTACATATGGAATACGGTAGACCTTTCCACCCAGTTCTTTTATTTCTGAATCAAAAACCCCTTCTTTGCATGTTAAAAAATCAAACTGAACTTTAGAACGGTCGATGTTGCGGTACAAATTCATGAGCAACGTTTCTGCTCCACCTCTGTTCATATTAACGACAACATGAAGTACTCTTAATTTGCAATCCACCGTTTCTCTTCCTTTCTCATACATGCTTCGTAGATTGCTCTTTTTCTATCCATTACTTTCTCTAAACTGTAATGATTCATAATTGCGTTTCTCCCTTTCATGCCCATTCTATATTTTAATTCTTGGTTTGTTGCTAGCTCTTCAATATAAGAAGCAAATTCTTGCAGAGTATGAGCAATGAAGCCATTTTGTCGCTGCTGAATTAGTTCTCTATGTCCTCTATTATCTGTACCTACGATCGGTAACCCACATGCCATGGCTTCCATTACATTGACGGGTAGACCTTCTCTAAAACTTGAAGCAACAGCAACATCGCAAAGCGGCAGTAATTCATTTAAGTCCTTATGGTACCCTAAAAACTCAACGCTTTCTCTTACACCTAATTGTTCAGCTAATAACCTGCAATTTGCTTGTAAAGGTCCCTCTCCTGCAAGCAACAATTTAGCATGTGGTATTCGTATTTTTAACTCTTTCATTAAATGAATAAGGTACTGTTGATTTTTATTGTGATTAAACTCTCCGGCGTAGATTAGTAAAAAATCCTGAGAATGGTAGCCTAGTATTGTTTTATTAAGATTTTTGGACCTTGGCTTGAATTTATCAGTATTAACCCCTACACCTTTTACATGCACTGTTTTATGCGCTTTTAGTTTTGCTTTAGCCAGATGATAATCTTCACTATTAATTGTAATTAAAACATCAGTGTAAGACGAAATTGCTCGCTCAATTGGATAATATAGAAGCCAATTTAATAAAGGTGCCCCTTTATAGAAATGAAAGCCGTGCGCTGTATAAAGGACACACGCTTCATGCTTTCGAATTTGTAAAGCCGCTAAGCGCCCTAATATGCCACCCATTGGCGTGTGGCAGTGAATAACTTCATATTGATGCTTTTTCATTAGTTTCTTTAACTCTTTATATGCAAGCAGATTCTTCATATGAAAAGGTGAACGCTGAATAGATAACGCATGCTGGTGAGTGACATATGGTAAATCCATTGTTTTAGCCGCCGCAACATGGACTTCCCACCCTTGTTCTTTAAACCACTTTAAATATGGAAGGTGAAACGCATTGAAGTGAAAATCAACTGTCGCACAAAACAATATTTTAGGCATAGACGAGCGTTCCTTTCTACTACAGTAATATTAACTTGATACAGATAATGTCTTATCTACCTTCTTATTTGCTAAATAAATTAACTCGCTGCGCAGTTCATGCTTATTTAATTCATGAGATGTTGCAAGTAATCTCTCAATCTCTTGAAAATAAGGCGAAGATGTTTTGCCTACGTAAATTTTTGGATAAACCTGTTCCTCATGAACTTCTTCTTTTGTCAATAATTCTTCAAATAGTTTTTCTCCTGGACGAATTCCCGTGTATGCAATGTCAATATCATCCAAACTATAACCAGATAAGGTAATTAAATTTTTAGCTAAATCAACAATTCTCACAGGCTTTCCCATATCTAAAACAAATACTTCGCCACCTTTTGCTAATGCTCCAGCTTGAATAACAAGTCGAGACGCTTCTGGAATCGTCATAAAATAGCGAACCATTTCTGGATCTGTAACGGTCACAGGTCCTCCTGCTTCAATTTGCTTCTTAAAAAGAGGAATAACACTCCCTCTGCTTCCAAGCACGTTTCCAAAGCGGACGGCTACAAATGTTGTTGCACTCTGTTCATTCATATATTGAACAATGGATTCAGCTAGTTTTTTTGTTGCTCCCATAACGCTTGTCGGATTTACGGCTTTATCTGATGAAATCATGACAAATGTGTTCACGTGATGATCACTGGCAGCTCTTGCTACGTTTATCGTGCCAATAACATTGTTTTTTACAGCTTCCTCTGGATTATGTTCCATAAGTGGAACATGTTTATGAGCGGCGGCATGATACACGACGTCAGGAGCATAGTGTTTCATCACACGCATCATTTTTTCAGCATCTTGAATATCTGCAATTTCTGTTATAAAAAGCGTTTTCGTAGTGGAGAATTGTTCTTTTAGCTCTACGCTAATCGAATAAATACTGTTTTCTCCGTGTCCCAATAAGATTAATTGCTTAGGCGCAAACCCTGTAATTTGTCTAGCGATTTCAGAACCAATGGATCCACCAGCTCCCGTAATGAGAACCGTTTTATTTGTTACGTACTTGGCCACGCTTTGCATGTCCATATCTACAGGCTCTCTTCCCAACAAGCTCTCTATCTTCACATCTTGAAATTGATTGACTGATACTTTCCCAGTTACCAAATCTTCAAGCATTGGAAGTGTCTGAGTTTTCACTCGTGTTTTAACACAAGCTTTTGATATGCGATGTAACTGCTTTTTTGTTAAAGAAGGAATTGCAATTATGATATTGTCAATTTTTAAATCACTAACGACCCAATCAATGCTGTCCAAGCCTCCTACAACTCTTACACCTAAAATATCAAGGTGTTGCTTGCTTACGTTATCATCAATAAACGCAACAGGATAAAGCTCACTTTGTTTGTTTTTTACTAGCTGTCGCACAACCATGGTGCCGGCAGAGCCTGCGCCTACAATTAGTGTTCGTTTTTTCTTTTGCTTTTCTTTATTTAAAGAATCTAAATAAACACGCCACACAAATCGTGACCCCCCAATAAGCAAAAGATGCAAAAGCCACGTTATTAATAAAAGTCGAACATGAACGGTCTGTATAATCACTTGTTGAAACACACCGGCCAGCATAACTGAGTAAGAAACAGCTTTTAAAATGATAACGAGCTCCCCTACGCTTGCATACTCCCATGATTTATAATATAAGCCCAATTTAATAGCGAACAGATGGTGCCCAAGCAGCAATACTAGTGAACTCATCCATATTTCAGCAGTTACTATATGAAAGTCACTATTAACAAGAAATCTACTAATGAAGATTGTCATGAAAACAATACATGAATCGATGACGATAAATAGTGATAATCTCTGTCTGTGCGTCATGAATTGATCCCTTTCTTTCTGGAATTAATATAATAAAGTTCTTATGTATAAAGTTCACACTATACTTCATACATAAAAACTTTATTTAAACTAAATAGGCATCTAACCTATCCTCACACCACACTTTTGACGACTAGCGTCTAAGGTTTTGTAACCCACAGCACGGTCGAGTGTCTCCATTGATACAGGTAAGTAGACATCACCTCGTTCTTTATAAAGAACATTTGTATACTTATTTTTCATTAATAATCGTTCCTACTAGCTTTGCATGCGCTAAATCTAAAATATTTTTCGCTTCAATCAATTGCTGAGGTTTGATCTTTCCCTGCTTAAGTACAAGTACAACCCCATGACACCGGTTAGCCATTAACCTTGTTTCCGTAAAATCTAATACGGACGGTGAGTCAATAATCACTACATCGTAGCGATTAACAATAATTTGCATAAGTCGAATCATTGTGTCGCTTCCCAAAAGCTCTGCTGGATTATAAGATGGTTTACCGCTCGTTAAAATTTCAAGCTGACCGATGGCGGGCTGATATATAGCCTCTACTAAATCAGCGGTTCTTTCTAGTACATCTGTAAGCCCAACTTTATTAGACAGCTTAAAAATTGTATGGATGAACGGAGAGCGGAGATTGGCATCAATTAATAACACTCTTTGCTTTTGAGCAATAGAAGTCGCTAGATTCGCTGCAATCATTGATTTTCCAGTTCCTTGCTCTGCAGATGTAATTAACAGCAAGTAGTTCTTTTTCTCTTTCATTAAAAATTGAATATTGGTTCTAATTGTTCGAAACTGATCTGAAATTAAAGAGTTTGGATTTGAGTAAGCAATTAGACTTTGTTTTTTAAAAGCGGATGATTGACTTTTTTTACTTAGCATCAGCAGCTTCTCTCCTTACTTCCATTTCTTTCGCTCGTTTTTTATTAATAGATAAATTTTTCTTATTCATACTTGAGATTACGCCGAGAACTGGAACACCGAGAACATCTTCAATCTCACTATGCTTTCGTAGCGTTACATCTAAAGAGTCCAATAAGAATGCCAAACCCACACCAACTGCTAATCCAAACAAAAAGGTAAAAATAATTGTACGACTTTGGGATTCATTGATGGGATAAGGGTTTTCTTTTGCACCGGATAATAGCTGTACATCTTTAAATTTTAAGATGGAAGCAATTTCATTTTTAAAAACGCGAGCCGTTGTATCCGCAATACTTACTGCCCTTTGTGGAGTCGAGTCAACAACTGAGATGCTCACAACTTGAGATTCGTCAATCCTTGTAACTTGTATTTGATTCGCAATCGACTCTGGAGATTTTTGTAGCCTTAACTCTTCTTTTACTTTTTGCATCATGATAGGATCTTTAATCATGACCATTAACGTTTTCATGTATTCACTATCTGTATTAATAATAATTCGTGTTGATGTTTGATAAAGAGGGGAGCTATTTAAGCCGCTGTAGATAACGCCAATCATTGTAGTAATAGCCGTAATGATTAGAATGACCCAGACTCTTTTCTTTAACACATCATAATATTCCTTTAAATTAATTTCTTTGTCACTTTTACCTCTTTGAAAGGTTTGTATATTCTCACTCTTCATGCTAACCACCCTTATTATGCATGTTCAACAAGAATGTTGTTCTTTATAAAGAACATGTCAATATAATGTTTTTTATTTTTTATCATTTATGCTTAGTGGGTGTTCGGTTCTTTCATAATTGACAACAGGATTCCTTCTTGCATCATTTTTTCAATATGAATGATAACTGGAATTAGAGATGTTGTAGGCCCAACCAACTCAGGATTTGTTTGTTCAACCCACGAGTGATATAAAAAGCGAAGCATACGGTACAGCTTCTTTTCAACGAGGGCTATGTAGTACTTAGGCTGATAGATCTTTGCATGATGGTTAAAAATAGAAAAGAAATGACTGAAGTAACCTTGACGCTGATAGTTTAGATGTAAACAAAGTTTATCTATTTTCCAGGATCACTACATGCTGTGGTTTATAAAAAACCAGAAGATGACCTTGCGAACAACGTAACAAGGCCATCTAGCTGTTATTAGCTGTCTAGGTCATTGTTGGAAGAATCTTTTGATGGCTTGTCTTCCCAACCTTTTAATGTCATTTTGACTTCTAACACTTCAACCGTTGGCGTATTCCATTCTTTTTTCATTTTAATCCTCCTTTATATGCTTTTGTTTCATAACTGCTCATGTACCTCATAAACAAGTAAATAAGAGCAAAAAAACACATATGTTCTTTATAAAGAACATATGTGAATCTTATCACTTTAACATTTTATTGTCAATAATCTTTCGTTATTTTCTGAATTTAAACACCATCTCATTTATTTTTTAAGCAGCTTATTGATTAGTGCGCTGCCACTTTTGAAACTCTAAAAACTGCTTAAATTGTTCTTTACTAACTCCGGAATGTGCCGCTTCTTTTGCAAGCTCTACCCATTCTGCGTCTAACTGTGATTCATCTTTATCACTGGTACCATTGATAAGCGTCTCAACATTAACATTTAATACATTCGACACTTTTGTTAAAAACTGAATTGAAGGATTAAGCTGAATGCCACGCTCTACCGATGAAATATAAGATTTAGCTACCCCAGCTCGTGTAGCAAGTTCGGTTAAAGACATTCCTTTTTTTCCTCTTAACTCTCTAATACGCTGACCAATTTCCATTGTCATCACCCTTAACTGTTACTGTTAAGAGCATTATAACATATTTTCTTTTCCATTACTTATTTTCAAAATACCGATTGTGACAACTGCTACAATTCAGTTTATGTTGACCATTTTTTATTTTACAGGCGTTTTCCACCACCGATATAAATCGACGCAGCTACCCACTAACAACCTACTGAATAGACCGAGCGGTAAAACTGCCATTTCTTCGTATACAACCCCTTCAATAAAGAGCCCAGAAATACAGCCAAATAAAACTCCTACAAAGGTATAATGCCCAAATAAACCCGCTTTCACCACGATAAAAACCTCTTTCTAATTTTTAAAAATAAGTCGATAAACTCACTATTAGTATAAATTACTCATTATCGCGTGTATAGCATTTTAAACAGTGATCCTGTTATTTTATAAAAAAACTGCCTCATACAAGCAGCTTTTTGTTAGCTAGTTAAAACTTACCTCTTTAATCTTCCAAGTACCACTGGTTGAAGGTTTTTCTAATTTAAAGCTCACTGTTAAGCTTCTTTGACCTTCACCTCTCTCAACTGCAATAGTTGAAACATTTACTGCTCCCTTTACGATTAAGGGCTGTGTTTCTATCACTGATTGAATTTCTTCTTGTTTGTAATGTAATGCTTGAATCTTTTCCACTTTTGAATAGACTTTTTCTAGCTGTTTTTTACCTACCGCTGCTTTCAACAGTATATCATCTCTTTGTTTAACTCCAATTAAGAAAAGCTGAATGAGTTGTTCTGGTGTAGCTGTAGAAACAAATTTCTCAAGATTATCTCCGGCTTTTAACACCATCATTTGATGATGTGGGTCAGCATGATTTCGTTTATGAGTAGTGCTGCCTAAAAAATGAATGCAAAAATGTCCTGGAAATCCGTTATCTAGCGCCCCGGCCCCGTGTGGCATACCATTCATCGATGCAGCTATAAGCTGTCCTTTTACAGGAATCAGAACTGCTTTTCTATTCCAGCTCCAATGATTGTCATAGATGTATTTCATAACGGCTGTATCGGTTCTTGTTAACGGTTGTACATCTGCATGCTTGTTTCCCGCTCGCCGCTGCACGTTAAAGGATAAACCTGTATCCATATCAATTACCGTAAATTTCTTGCCTTTAAGAAGTAAATGTTGGGCTTCTTTCCATGGTATAATTTTACCTTTTTGTACTGCGCCATAATAAGTTAAAGGATGCTTTTTTGCTTTTGCACTTGCTTGAGTCGGCGTAATAAGACTTATAAACAATAAAATAATGAAATATTTGTTCATACATAAACCTCTTTCATGTACATTTTAGCTTTATTAATATACGACAGTTTATGTATTTTATAATTGGCACTTAGTAACTAAAAGAAACCTTTATTCGGTTACATGAAATTGTTATGCTTCCTTATACTAACATCGGGAGGGAAATGCGTATGAAACTAACTTGGATGTTAGGTCTTATGTTGGTTGCTCATCCAACTGCGGTATCAGACCATTTGTTATTAACCGATGACAATAAACCAATTACAACCATTAATCGTGCAGATATTCAAAGTGATATTCCAGGCGTTCCACTTATTGATGATGATAAATACGACATGCTATTGAAAAAAATTCAGCCTATTGTGTATAAACCACCTGTTAATGCAAAGCTTGATCGTGCGGGCAACATCATTTCTGAGCAGCCTGGATCACAGCTTAACAGCGTATTATTTAAAGAAGAGTTTTACAGAACCTTTTATAATCATTCACAACCATCCATTAAGATTCCAAAGGTGGCTATTTATCCTAAAGTGGACAGCGAACTGTTAGCATCCGTACGGTCCAAGCAAATTAGTCATTATTATACTTATTTTAATACGCATAATAAAAACCGCTCACACAACATTTCTTTAGCTACAGAAGCCATTAATAATCAAGTTATTTTTCCTGGAGAAACGTTTTCGTTTAATCGTACTGTGGGGCAACGAACAAAAGAAAAAGGCTATCTTCCTGCTAAAATTATCGTGCGTGGTGAATTTTCAGAAGGAATTGGGGGTGGCATTTGTCAAGTTTCCTCAACCTTGTTTAACGCCGTTGATCGTGCGGGATTGGAAGTAACTCAGCGATTTTCACATAGCAAAACGGTTCACTATGTTCCACCGGGAAGAGATGCCACTGTAAGCTGGTACGGTCCTGACTTCAATTTTCGAAACAACTATGACCAACCGCTCCTTATTCGCGCTTATGCAAAGGGAAGTACAGTAAGCATTATGCTATTTTCAACAAATGATCTTCGCTACGAACCAAAAAGTGTACCAAGTATTCAAAAAGAAGATCTCGTCCCATCAGCAGTTGACTAAGTAAAAAGATGTGTTCTGCATGCTATATTGAACACATCTTTTTAGTAAAGAGAGAGCTGTACGCAAATAGCAAGCCATTCTTCATCACTCCATTATCTTTTCTTATTTTTTTAGGATAAGAGATAAAAATGGAGAGTTTTTATCACTGTATTACGTCTAATCCGCTGATGTATCATCTTAATGATTATTTAGAACATATATTTATTGGCTTGAATTGCATCTTCTACAGAATAGTCTTCAAGAGGTAGCTCAATTTCTTGTCCGAGCGCAAGCTTAGCAAGCTGTGATCCTAAATAAGGTCCTACTGTTAAACCTGATGCTCCAAGTCCATTTGCTAAAAAGACGTTTGAATGTGACGGAACGGCCCCGATAATTGGTAAGAACCCTGGCGTAAACGGTCTGAATCCTACGCGAATTTCATCTATTGCTCCTTCGGCTAATCCAGGTGCTATCTCTAATGCTTTATTAAGCACTTCATAAACCCCACCAGCTGTTACCCGGTAATCAAAGCCCGTGTCGTTTTCATGTGTTGCCCCAATTACAATCTTACCTTGTTCAAAAGCGAGAATATATTGGTCATTGGGTGGCATCACAACAGGTAAAGAACCGGTGTCTTCTTCGTCAAGCTGCAAATGCATAATTTGGGCTTTTTGATACGTAACTTGTAAATCAATCCCAATCGGTTCAAATAGCTCTCTTGCCCAAGCTCCCGCCGTAACGATAACATAATCTGCTTCAATAGTAGCTGAACTTGTAAGAACTCCTCTTATTTTTTTACCTTTATATAGAAGTTTGGCTTCATCATGAATGAGTTTTGCTCCATGTTTTTTGGCCCCTGCAAGCAGAGCTTCACACAATGCTCTTCCATTAACGCGAGCAGCTCCGCTAATGTGAACAGATTGAAAGCCATTTTGTAAAAAGGGAAACTCCCGTTGAGTTTTATCTTCTAGCAAGCGACTGATATCACCAATTTCAGGCGCATCTTCACGTCGCTTGTAAGCCCGCTCTTGCATTTTATCAAGTTTATTTTCATCTGTATGAATACTGATCGCTCCAACCTTTTTATAGCCTGTATTTGTTTCTCCATCCGCTTCTAAGCTTGCAATTAAGTCTTGATAATATTTTGCACCGTACTTAGCTAAACGGTACCAAGCTTTATTACGACGCTGTGACAGCCATGGGCATACAATTCCTGCAGCTGCATCTGTTGCTTGTCCATCATGCTTTTTGTCTACAACCGTTACATCCGCTCCTGATTTGGCTAAATGATAAGCAGTTGATGCTCCTAATATTCCTGCTCCGATAACGATATATGTACTCATTTATTAACATTCCTTTATTCTCTATTAGTCATTAGTTGATGAAGATGGTGCTTCACCACTTTATTCTTTAATTCGTTTATCGATTGCTTCCTTTGTTTGCTTACGAACCTGATCTTTTCGCTCATACTCGTTTTGGTAATAATCTTTAACCGTTTGATAGCGCTCTTTAATGAGGTCACGATAAACTTCGGCTTCTTTTTTATTTTTAAACTTATTTTCTTGTTCTAAAAAGCGACCAGCCTTTTGCATCCTTAAATCTGTATATAATAACCTTGTTGATACACCATTGACCGCAAACAGGGCTTGACTAAAGATTTTATTGCTTGTAAACATGGCTTGCTGCAAATTTCCCGACTCCCACTGAGCCCATTCCCATGCTAAGCGCAGCTACTACGTTTTTCATGCTTTCGCGTCCCTCTTCATACTATATCATCCATATGGTAACATAAAACAGCTTTCCGAAATCCATTTTTTGTATAATGAAAATTCGAGCTACTGCTTTATCTACTGCCTTCGAAGTCAATTAAACTATGATATGCTAGAGAAAGGAAGGTGACTATATGAAACAAATTAAAGTTAATCAATACGATGCGTTTAGTAGAAAACCACATAAGGGAAACCCTGCAGGAGTTGTTTTTAAAGCTGACTCACTAACAGATCATGAGATGCAGCTTATTGCAACAAAAGCAAAATTTAGTGAAACAGCTTTTATTTTACCATCTTCATCCGCAGAATTACATATCCGCTACTTTACTCCTGGACAGGAAGTTGATTTATGTGGACATGCCACCATTGCGTCGCTTTATGCACTCTATACGAATAACATGCTCTCAAAAAAAAAACTAACGATTGCAACCAAAGCTGGCATTTTACCAATTAAAATAGAAGATAACGACCAGGTACTCATTACAATGAATCAAGCAAAGCCTAGCTTTCACCCTTTTAATGGCTCAAAAGATGAATTAGCAAGTGCTCTTGGAATTACAGTACATGACTTTTCTTCAGATTTACCCATTGTTTACGGAAGCACGGGAAGTTGGTCTTTAATTGTGCCATTAAAATCGCTGACTGCTTGTCAAAAAATACAGCCTTTATCGGAAAGATTCCCGCAACTACTAACAGATTTTCCGAGAGCTTCTATTCATCCTTTTTGCTTTGAAACCGTTCATAAAGATGCACATATACACGGGCGCCACTTCTCTTCTCCTTATTCAGGGATAGTAGAAGACCCGGTAACAGGAACTGCTTCAGGCGTGATGGGCGCTTACTACGCAACCTATGTTCACGACTCAGCCTTCAGCAGCATGAATCTACTTGTTGAACAAGGGTTGGAAATAGAGAGGGATGGATTGGTGTATGTTAAAGTGGAAAACTCTCGTGATTTGTGCATTTCAATTGCTGGTGAAGCTGTCTATGCAGAAACAAAAACTATTTTAATTTAATAAAACAATAAAAAGAGTTTGGGACATAACAAAATGATTGCTTCTAAAAGACGAACACTAGCTGAGCTGTTCCCATCTCTTTGGTTTGTCTCAACATGTTCGTTCCATTGCGCTGCGGGATCTCAGTTTTCCCTCTCTTTCCCGCAGGAGTCGAGTGTCCTACGCTCCATTCCACCCTGTTTCCAACATTGTTTTTCACAATCAACCAAAAAACCTGAACGATTAAAAGTGAGAAACTCTCAATCGTTCAGGTATAGTAGAGGCTGAACTAATTATGTCTCAGTCTCTTTCCTATGTAAAAACTTATGAGAAAACAGCTTGAACGCTCATCACCGTTACAGTTAACACAAGCACTAAATTTCCAAGAATTAACCAGGGCTTCACGCTCCCACGCTTTCCTTTAATCGCTGTAATAAGTCCAGCTACTGGGAGTAACGCCATTAGGATGACCCAAATTTTTCGAATAATTCCTGATTCTAAATAAAATCCTACTTGCACCATTGTAAATAAAACAATTGTCAGTACAAACAGTAGGCCCGGAATAAATAAGTGTACGCCTCTTGGCCTTGATGAATAGTACAAAACATCACTTTCTTTCTATATATAATTTTAGCTAACAACAACGTTATCATTTACCAAAGTTTTTGACAACTTGTCAGACAAAGTTGTTAACAAAATTTAATAAAAAATCATTAGTGCTTGGTTTCTTCAAATGGAAATTCCTCTGTTGTATGAATAATCCCTTTCAAATATGATTTACCCAAAGGTTTACCTTCTATCCATTCTTTAAATGAAAAGGTGAAAGGCTCAGCTGACCGACCAATTCCAACTGCTACTTGCAGCGTATGAGGTTCATATGCAACCGTATGCAACGTTCCAGCTGAATTTTTATAGTCTTCTTTAAAGACTCCGTAGGCTGGATCATTAAAAACTTGATACGAATCTCGTATGGATAGCGCTTGGTCAATCTGGTTCCGAATATTCTCTAAACGCTCTGTTGATTCAACGAGGTGATGACGATTCTCTTCGACTAATTCATGAAAATGATTTGTACAAGCCATCGTAGCTCCTCTCAATACGCGCACTCCTCTACCTGATGCCTCCACAACAGCTGCATTCCCACTTCGATCATAAAGTGAATAGTTAAATGCATGCCTGTGGGGTGCTCTCTCTAAAACAGCTATCGCTTCTTCCGTTGTTTCGCATGATTCCAAAATAAAACGAGCTAACGCGCAGCAAATGAAGCCACCTGTCTGCCTGCGACGATTGACAAAATGGTAGCCGACTACAAGGCCTTTTTCGTTCATACCATCCATACGACCAATCATTCTAGTTCCAAATCCTACGCTAGCAAAGCCTTGGTCGGGTTGAAAGAGTAAAAACCTTCCTTCATATGTTTTAGGGTGATAGTCATAGTTACGCACATACACTCCGTTTTGCATAAGAGCAGAACACCCTGTTTTATCCCAGTTTTGTTGATAGCCACTGTATTCATGAACAATATCTTCAAGCGACCATTCTAGCCCTTCACTCAATCCTTCTAACTCACTCCACAAGCCTGGTGCAAACAAATCATAATACGTTTTAGCCTGACGTTGATTAGCCTCATAGCTTCGAATCGATCGCTTTCTTCTTTTCAAATGATTCTCTTCAAGCTTTGTGCCCTTATGCAGTAACCCTTGTAGCATACCAAGGTTATAATAAGATCCTCTTCCCTGGATAATCTCTACCTTTATTTCTTTCATTCCTTTTCACCTCATTTAATCTACTATTATTTTGCAGGAAATGAACATTGCTTTGCAACTTTCAACCCTCATACAAGACGTCCAAATGGAATAAGGTTAAATAGTGAGGGTTTGGAATTAGTAAATATTAATTTGAGGTGATGACTCATGCTACAAGAAAAAACAGCAAAAGAAATCCATTATTATATACAAAAAATTCAAGGCAGACAGTCAGCTGATGGTTCATTTCAGTATTGCTTTGAAGGTAGCGTTATGACTGATTCTTTCCTAATTATGCTATTGCGAAGCATCGAACACCCAAACCAGAAGCTTGTTGAAAAGCTTACAAAACGAATTGTTTCAAAACAAAACAAAGATGGCGTTTGGACTTTACACGATGATGAAAAGCCAAACCCCTCTGCGACTCTTCAAGCCTACGCAGCCCTTTTATATTCTGGCTTCTATACGCGCGAAGATCGCGTTCTTCGAAAAGCAGAAGCTTATCTCATTGAAACCAATGCGCTATCAAAGGCTCATTTTATGACAAAATGGATGCTCGCAGCAAACGGATTGTACGACTGGCCTTCGTTATTTTATTTACCGCTTTCGTTTCTAGTCGTTCCGCCTAACGCTCCACTTAGCTTTTATAATTTAAGCGCTTATGCACGCATTCATTTTATTCCAATGATGATCGTTGCCAATAAAAAATTTTCAGTGACATCTAAGCATACCCCTTCTCTCAGCCATTTACTCACAAGGTCAGAGGAACTGGATATGCAACGAAATGTTCGAGCATCACCATTTCTTAAGCAAGTGAAACATTTGACATCCCTTCCATCTTATATTCATCGACTTGGGTATCAAGCTGCTGAGCGCTACATGCTCGATCGATTAGAAGATGATGGGACGCTATACAGTTACGCTAGTGCTACATTTTTTATGATTTACGCTCTTTTAGCGCTTGGATATAAGCGTAATTCTCCAATTGTTCAACGGGCCGTTGAGGGAATTTGCGGATTAGCTAGTGAATGCTCCACTTATACACATATTGAAAATTCTACGTCAACCGTATGGGATACAGCTCTTTTAACTTATGCACTTCAAGAAGCCGGTCTATCTTGGAAAGACCCCATGATAAGAAAAGCGACTTCCTATTTACAGCAAAAACAACATTCTCGCTTTGGAGATTGGCGTGTTCACAACCCAGGTATTCAACCAGGTGGATGGGGATTTTCACATAACAACACCATCAACCCTGATTTAGATGATACTTCAGCTGCAATTCGTGCACTAACAAGTCGAGCCTCAGACGATCCTTCCTATTTCCATTCGTGGCAAAAAGGAATCAACTGGCTGTTATCGATGCAAAATCGAGACGGTGGGTTCGCTGCCTTTGAAAAAAACACTGATAGCACATTGTTTACGTATCTACCCCTTGAAAATGCGGAAGATGCGGCTACAGATCCCGCAACTGCGGATTTAACGGGCCGAGTACTAGAATGCCTTGGGTCATTTGGAGGCATGAACAAAAATCACCCAAAAATTCAAGCAGCCGTTGATTGGTTATTTGACAATCAAGAAGAGAATGGCAGCTGGTATGGTCGATGGGGAGTTTGCTATATATACGGTACATGGGCAGCCGTTACGGGCCTTTTAGCAGTAGGTGTTTCAAAACACGATAAGCAGATTGTAAAAGCAATTAACTGGCTTAAGAGCATCCAGCGTTCAGATGGCGGCTGGGGAGAATCATGCTCTAGTGCGAAATACAAGCGCTATATACCATTATCGTTTAGTACACCTTCTCAAACGGCTTGGGCTATAGATGCACTACTAAGCGTCTGTCCAAAAACAAACCAAGAAATAATAGATGGTGTTTCCTTTTTACTTAATCGCTCAGAACAAACTATACAGCAACGGAACTATCCGACCGGTATAGGACTTCCCGGGCAATTTTATATTAACTATCACAGCTATAATGACCTTTTCCCATTATTAGCTCTTTCTCATTATCAAGCAAAGGCTTAAAAAAACTTCTCCAACTAATGGAGAAGTTTTTCATTTGAAAATTCCATATTTTCAATAGGTAACTTTTTCTTTTAGCGATAGCCATGTACGGTCTTTTATTTTTTGAACTAATACTTCCTGTTCAAAGAACGCAGAAAGCCGATCCTCCGTTAACAAATCAGCTGTTTTGCCAGCCGAAAACACTCGTCCTTCTTTCATTAGCATAGTATGGGTAAAGCAGGATAAGATTTCCTCTACATGATGCGTCACATAAATAAGAGTTGGACCATCTGGTTCTATCGCAATCTGCTGAATTAACAATAGTAATTGCTCTTTAGCTAAAAGGTCTAAACCTGTACACGGCTCATCTAGAATAAGAAGCTTTGGAGACGCCATCAATGCGCGTGCAATTAACACTCGTTGACGCTCACCTTGAGATAAGGTGCGATATAGTTGATTTGCAAAGTGCTGGCACTTAAGCTGCTTGAGCAGTTGGTTTGCACGTTTTATCTCTTCTTGAGTTACGCTTTCATACAATCCAATTGAAGCAAACTTACCGCTTAAAACAATCGTGATTGCCGTTTCATCCTCAGGAAATCGCTGTTGTAACGACGAACTGACCCAGCCAATTTCTTTGCGCATTTCTGGCAAATTAGTTGCACCAAACGTATGATTTAAAATCGTTGCTTCTCCTTTAGTTGGCCATATGTATCCATTTATAACGTTTAAGAGCGTTGTTTTGCCACAGCCATTTAAGCCTAGTAAACACCAATGCTCGTTTTGATTGATTTCCCACGATATGTCGTTTAGCAGCAATTTGTTTTCGCGTATAAGTGAAATATTTGTTAATTCTACAATATTAGTCAACTGACACCCCTCCAGCTTGAATTGAATAAACATCAATAGGTTTATCCCACTTTATAATCTGCTTTTCTTTTTTCATTCCTATTTTTACCACTACTTTTCGCGATGCGTGATGCTCTGGATCAATTAAAGCTGTAATCCTCGTTAACCCAAGGTTTTGAAACCCGTGGTTAATACAACTTTGAGCCGCTTCGGTTGCATAGCCTTTCCCCCAAAAATCTTGAAGAAATAAATACCCTAACTCTACTTCTATGGTGCCATCAACCTTTTGCAACAACAAGCCACACTGCCCGATAATTTGTTTTCCCCCTTTTTTTTCTACGGTCCACAAACTAAAGCCGTAGGACATATCATGATTTTGGATAGATTGAATCCACAGCTTGGTTTCATCCATGCTTTTTGTATGAAGATAGAATTTCATCGCTTTTGGATCATTAAATATTTGAAACAGCGCTTGATCATCAGACGCTTCCATCTTTCTTAAAATTAACCGCTCTGTTTCTATTATAGCAAGATTCATCGCTCGACTCCTTTTTAAGTTTATGATGATAAATACAGTTTACGAAATGCCTTAGGGGTTAATTTTTCATATTTCTTAAACTGCTTAATAAAATAGCTGACATTTTCATATCCAACAAATGCTGCAACTTCTGAGACAGACATTTGGCTATGTTTAATTAAGAGCTCCTTCGCTTTTTGAATGCGCACTCGCGTAACGTATTCGATTGGTCTTAAACCAAAAGCTTGCTGAAATAAAAGGCACGTATACTGAGGCGTTACGTTTAAAGAGTGAGCAATAGCATCTAGGGTTACAACACTAGCATACGAACCTTCAATATAATCAATGGCAGGCTGAAGCTGCGCGTGGTGCTCATGTCTCGTTTTTCTTTCAGACAGCAAGCAGTCATTTTGTAAATGAAGTAAAAAGCTATAAATTAACTCAGAAGCCTTTAAGCTACTTGATAATCCTTTGCTTTCGAACGCTGTAATCATATCATTTAGCTTTTGCAAAAGCGTTTCAGCATACGTTACCTTAACCTTTGTTGAGTTTAGCAAGCCAAATGTTCGAAGAGTTTCATTGATTTGTGCTCCATTAAACGAAACCCACCATACTTCCCACTGTTCACTTAAAGGATAATATTCATGCGGAACATGAGGAGTTAGAAAAAAACCTTCATTCTGTTCAATTGTATACGCTTCGTTATTCACACAAAGCTTCTCCTTCCCACTCATACACTGAATCCACTGAAAGTCTGGAAACTCGTGTTCACGTGCGATATGAACTTGATGTTTCCAGTACCCTACGCTTGAGACATAAAAGGGTAGGCTAATATCTAACTCTGTTAGTGTTGGAAAAATTGCTTTATCCATTTAACTCCCTCTCCTGCTCATCATTCTTCATATGAATTTTGTTATATTTTTTTAAAATTGTCTGATTGATTCGCTTTTTAGTAAGCGTTATCATATTCATATACCATTATAAATGAATAAGGGATGGATGAACATGTTAAAAACAATTAAAAAATTCAGCTATACTCCACCAGCAAACGGGTTTCCTGAATGGAATAACAATCCTGAAATTTTCCAATTAAATCGCTTACCAGCTCATGCAAATACGACAATTTATCAAACGCCAGAACAAGCCTTACACTCTAATACCTCATCTTCTTACTATCAGTCTTTGAATGGAGATTGGAAGTTTCAGTGGGTACCGCGCCCTGATGAACGCATTATGGATTTCTATCGCAAAGATTTTGATCATAGCGCGTGGGAATCCATTTCGGTCCCTTCCCACTGGCAGCTTCAAGGAGACGATTACCCACAATATACAAACGTGACGTATCCTTGGATACATCATGATGATATTAAAGCACCTTTTGCACCAACTAACTATAATCCTGTAGGACAATACACGCGCACTTTTACAGTAGATAAAAGTTGGAACAATCAGCCTATCTATCTTAGTTTTCAAGGAGTAGAATCCGCTTTTTATGTATGGGTAAACGGTGAACTAGTCGGATACAGTGAAGATAGCTTTACGCCTGCTGAGTTTGATTTAACTCCTTATATTCAAGAAGGTGAAAATAAACTAGCTGTAGAGGTATATCGTTGGAGCGATGCTAGTTGGCTTGAAGATCAAGATTTTTGGCGAATGAGCGGAATTTTTAGAGACGTTTATCTATACTCTACTCCTCCAGTTCATATTTTTGACTTTACCGTCCGCGCACAGCTAGACGACAAATATGTGAACGGAAAGCTAACGATTTCTGCTGATATTACGAATTATATCGAACAAATTGCTGAACACGTAACGCTTGAAGCCATGCTTTATGATGCTGAGCTTAAAGAAGTGCTGAATCAGCCATTGCAAACATCTCTTTCAATACATGAACAAGAGACTGCTTTGCTTGAAACAGGCATTGCCTCACCAAACAAATGGAGTGCAGAAAGCCCTTATCTCTATACGCTTGTGCTAACCTTGAAAGGTGGAGACGGAAACGTAATTGAAGCACAAAGCTGCAAGGTTGGATTTCGTACATTTGAATTAAAAGATGGATTAATGAAGATTAACGGCGAAACAATTGTTTTCAGAGGCGTAAACCGCCATGAGTTTTCTGCGACGAAAGGTAGAGCCGGCATTACAAAAGAAGATATGCTCCATGATATTTTATTAATGAAGCAGTTTAATATTAACGCAGTGCGCACCTCTCACTACCCTAATGCTTCAGGCTGGTACGAACTTTGCGATGAGTATGGCCTTTATGTAATTGACGAAACAAATCTGGAGACTCACGGGACATGGAGCTACCTGCAAGAAGGGGAACAAGATGCAATCCCGGGAAGTAAGCCTGAATGGAAAGAAAATGTTTTAGATCGCTGTCGCTCTATGTATGAACGTGACAAAAACCACTCTTCTATTGTAATTTGGTCACTTGGAAACGAATCGTTTGGTGGGGAAAATTTCAAGCATATGTATGATTTCTTCAAGCAAAAAGATGATACGCGCCTCGTACATTATGAAGGAATATTCCATCACCGAGATTACGATGCATCTGATATCGAAAGCACGATGTACATTAAGCCGGCCGACATTGAAAAATATGCGCTGATGAACCCTAAAAAGCCTTATCTTCTCTGTGAATATAGCCATGCAATGGGGAATTCGTGCGGTAACTTAGCTGATTATTGGAATATTATTAATCAATACCCTATCTTACAAGGCGGCTTCATTTGGGATTGGCGAGACCAAGCTCTTGAAACAACAACAAAAGAAGGAATTACTTATTTAGCATACGGTGGTGACTTTGGAGAAAGTCCACATGATGGCAATTTTAGCGGTAACGGACTTTTATTTGCTAATGGTGACGTGACGCCAAAGCTGTATGAAGTTAAAAAATGCTATGAAGCTGTATCATGGAAGGCTACTGATCTTAGACAAAAAACCTTTACTGTCCAAAATGATTACTTGTTTACAAATTTAAAAGATTATGAGTTTACGCTTACAGTGACAAAAAATGGTGAAGACATTTATAACTATTCGTTTATAGTAGATGTAAAACCTCAAACAACAAAAGAGATTCAATTACCGTTGGATGATTATAAAAAATCCCAAAACGATGATGAATTTATTGCTACTCTATCAATGAAATTAAAAAGCCAGACCAAGTGGGCTGACAAAGGTCATGAAGTAGCATTTGAACAGTTTATTCTACCGGCACAAGTTGCTTCACAACCTGCAGCTGAGACAAAAGCGCCACGTGCTATAAAAGATACAAGCCAAGAACTTACGATTAAAGCTGACTCTGCTACCCTTACATTTAACAAAGAATCTGGGTTGTTAACTTCTTATTTATGTAAAGATACCGAATTATTGCTAGATGGATTGCAACCAAACTTTTGGAGAGCAGTAACGGATAACGATCTGGGTAACAAACTTCAAGAGCGCTGCCAAGTTTGGAAAGAAGCAAGCCTTAACAGAGAGTTGGAATCGTTCAATGTACAAGAACAGCAAAACCATATAGCTATTACCACACGCTTTTGCTTTCATGCGCTTGAAAATACAACCTGTGAAATTGTGTATAAAGTAGATAACAGCGGACAGGTTGCCATTCGTCAAACTCTCGTTCCGAGCAAGACGCTGCCTGAAATTCCTGAATTCGGCTTACGCTTTACTATGCCAAAAGAATTTAACCAGCTCTCTTGGTACGGAAGAGGACCTCATGAAAATCATTGGGATCGCAACACAGGAGCAAAGGTTGGTTATTATACAAGTGATGTAAAGTCACAGGTAACACCTTATTTACGTCCACAGGAATGCGGGAATAAAACGGACGTTCGTTCAGCACGCGTTCTCAATGAAAACAGCGTTGGTTTCTCAATTAAGGGTACACCAACCATTGAATTAAGTGCATTACCGTACACTCCGTTTGAACTTGAAAGCTATGATCATCATTACAAGCTGCCTGTTAGTGATAAAACGTCCATTCGCATTAACTATAAGCAAATGGGTGTAGGCGGTGACGATAGCTGGGGAGCAAAAACGCATCCACAGTATACGCTATACGCTAACCGTTCATATGTGCATGAATTTATGCTGAAACCAATGGTTTAATTACCTAAAAGGTCTGGGCCATACGTATGTTAGCTAACGAGATATCCAAACTGTTGAAAGTTAAACACTTTTGATCGTTTGGATGTCTTTTATTAGTTCCAAAAACAAGTTAAAAACTATTGGAATGAAGCACTAGCAGAAAGCCTGAGACCTCGCAGCGCAAGCGAGAAGGCTCAGGTTCCTCCCTGCGGAACGCGAGTATCTGCAGCGCAATGGAACAAACCATACTTAACTCCTGCTTCTATTCATGCCAACTTATTTTTAAAATATGGTTGATTTCTACTTGATTACCTGGCAAGCTTAAGGAGGAACTAAAATTTAGAAGAAAGAAGAAATAGGTGAACACATGATCGAAATTAAGGCCTCAACATTAAGTGATGGTGAATTTAATCGCGGGGTATTTGCAACGCAAGATATTAAAAAAGGTGATTTAATCCACGAAGCACCTGTTATTGCTTACCCTAACGAAGAACATGAACATATTGAAAAAACGCTTTTAGCAGATTATTCATTTGAATATGGCATTAATCATTCTGCTATTTTATTAGGCTATGGGATGCTATTTAATCACTCTTATACCCCTAATGCTACTTATGAAATTAACTTTGATAAACACGTATTTGAGTTTTATGCCTATACAGACATTAAAGCTGGGGATGAAGTGTTAATTAACTATAACGGAGACGTTGACGACCAAGAACTGCTTTGGTTTGATAAGGAAGAAGAATAAAAGAACAGCCTGAGCTTTTTCTCAGGCTGTTTTCTTATTCCGTAATGGTAATCTGATCTTGGTCCTTACTTTCTACTCCTTCACTAAAAGTTAACCTTGTTTTAAACCTATACGATCGTTTATCGTTAGAAGGTAAAAGCTCTGTTGGTAAATCAAATGTAAAAGGGATTTTCTCTAGGAGAACATTTTTCATTTATAAGCTTATACTAGTGGATAATCTGCATTTCTGTCAATATCCTTAAATACTTTTATGAAGTAATTTTTTCAGAAGCGGAAATAAAACATCTGGCAACTCTTTAATATCTGGTACTAGGATGCTATATTTCCCATACATATTTTGAATTGTTTTTCGCTGTCCCTCATCAATTTCACCGTTTGATAAAAAGACATTAATTACTTCCATTCCATGCTTTCTTGCTTCAAGCACTGCTTCATGCGTATCAACGATACCGTTTTGTTCATATCCCATCGCTGCAGGCTCTCCATCTGAAAATACGAGTAAAAATTTTTGTTTTTCCGTTCGCTTTAACAAGCGTCTTGTCATGTGACGAATAGCAAATCCGTCGCGATTATCTTCCTCTGGCTCTAACTGCATAATTTCAGGACCGCTTTTTGGTTTAAGAGAAGATTGAAAGTCCATCACTGTTTTTAAATAGTTAGGCTGGCTTGTTTCAGTTGCATCGTTTGTATCTTCCCAAAACCCAACGATTTGATGTGGAACCCTCACTGATTTTAGCGCTTCGTGGAATAAGATAATTCCTAGCTTCGTTTCATCCATTTTGTCATACATTGATGCTGAGCAATCAACGAGTAGAGAGAAAACCGCGTCAATCTGCGGAGATTCTTGGTCTTTTTTATAAAACAAGCGAGGATTATCATCTGTCCATAGCTTTAATAACCTTTTATTTAAACGACCAAACTGAAGTTCACTTCTCGGTAACGTTTTTTTATGCTCTAACGTCTTCTCAATCATTTGCTTTAGCTTCTTTTGAAAAGATGAAATAAGCTGTTTGTTTTCACCATACAAAGCAACTTCTTCGTCTGTGGGAATGGTTGGATCCACGAACACTGGAAACGCGTACTTATTATCTTTTCCATATTCATAGTCAGCTGCTCCGTCTTTTTCTGGATGCGTTTGATCCATTGCTTCCATCTGTGAGTAATCGTTTCGTGACGTTTTTTGTGAAGCACCTTGAACAATACCGAGCGCTTGATCACCATCGTCTCCTTCACGTACACCATCGCCTAGCATATCCGTTTTAGAGCCTTGATCCATATCAAATTGCAAAAAGCTTTGCGTTGCTTTACTTGTTTCACGGTGCCACATTTCCATTTTCTCTTCATGAATATCTTCATCGCCGTCTTGTTCATGCTCTAAAATATCATCATTTGCAAGTTTGGATTCACGTTTTAAATCGTCAAAAGTTAAGCCTGTCTCTAACTCTTCATAATCCAGCTCTGCCAAAAAGAAATACGTATTAAGCATGTCTTTGTCTAAAATATCATCAAACAAATCAACAAGCTCTAAGCAAATACGCGCAATATCTTTAGTAGTTTTCGCTTCATACACCTTCACTAGCTGGCTTCGAATAAATGGCATTGCCATATCAACCTCATTTGTAATGAACGGAATTTCTTCAAACGGGTTTTCCGCCGTTAATAAGAGATAGATGCCATTAAAGAGGGCATCGGTATGAACGCTTTTTATTAAATTTGCATTGAGCTGGGTAGCAAAATACTTACGGTATACGTTTCTGCGTGTGGCGAAAGCTTTCTTCGTACCAGGTCTTTCTTTCGTACATACATCTTCTAAACGTAAGTCTTCAAAAAGCATAAAGAGCTGTTTTGCAAGACTTGAGACAGATGAAAGCTTCACTTTTTTCAAATACGCATTTACCTCTTGGAAATCACAGTGATAATAGCTTCCAATCGCTCTTAAAAACACGTCGCTTTTAAGGCCATACACTTTATCACTATCGGGTCGATTATCCCAGAAGTGACTTAGATAAATAATTTTCTGTAGCGGATCATAGTAAGAGGACACCCGATACTCAACTTCAATATCATCGTTTTTTGTAAGCGTTTTTGTTAAATCGGCAAGCTCCATATATAAAAATGAATCAACGTTTTTATCGTTAAATTTAATAAATCTCATAGCGCCACCCCTTATTCAAATAACGTTTCTGCAATATTTTGAATGGCTGCCTTTTCCCTTTCATCTTCTAACTTTTCAATAATCCCTCTTTTAATAGCACGCAGTGGAGGCATATATAACGCTAAATCGCATGTATCTAATAACGCGCGAATCGATGCTGCTTCTTCTGAAATATGACCGTTGCTAACCTGCGTGATTAAATCTCCTGAAAGCTGTACAAACTGGTTAATTAACTTTTCATCTTGAAGCTGTGATTGTGTTTTTAATACTTGTCGCAAGCTTTCTCCTTGAATATATGGTACATCGATAACAACAAATCGATTTTTTAATGCTTCGTTTAACGGAACCGTCCCAACATAGCCTTCATTAATTGCCGCGATTACACCAAAGGTTTCTTTTCCTTTTACGACTTCACCTGTAAATGGATTTGTAATCATTTTACGGTAGTCAAGAACACCATTTAAAATTGGTAGTGTTTCAGGCTTTGCCATATTAATTTCGTCTATATAAAGAAGCTGACCTTTCTTCATTGCGTTGATAACTGGTCCAGAAACAAACTCAATACCTTGCTTTCCATTTTTCTCAGCGATTGTTTTAAAACCTAATAACGCTTCAGCATCTAAATCAACTGAGCAGTTAACGCTGTGCATCGGTTGTGAAAACAAATAAGATAATGTTTCTGCAAGCTTTGTTTTACCAGAGCCTGTCGGACCTTTTAAAAGTACGTTTTTTCCGAGTGCTAAAGCAATAAGAGCATCTTCTAAGATGTCAGCTTCTTCTGCAGTATAGCCCCCTTTCCCAATTAAAAATTCATCTTCTGCTGTTAGCTTTTGTTTTCTTTCTTGAATACGAGTAAGTACCTCGCTTGGTAGTGCTAAATCTGTTAATTCAATTGCCATAATTCATATCCTTTCTCTCGGTTTGCTGTCTTCATTCTACAAGATTTTATTTGGGTTCTCAAAGGTTTTATGTCACGAAAAAAAGTAGGTGGATACCTACTTTTTCACAATTTTATAGTTTTTGTGATTAACGACTGTTTTCATTGATTCGCCTGTTTCAGCGTCTTTTCCAAAATCGACGATGACCGAGTTATCACGAACCACCATGACGATACCTTTGTATCCTTTAAAATCACCTTTTTTTGGCTGAATTGTGTCACCGACTTTTGCTGCTTTTACCTTCGGTGCTTGCTCTTCTGTTCCTTGTGTATTTTCTACATCCATGATGATCCCACCTTTGTATTTTATTAACTATATACACCTTTTATCTACAAAGCTTGATTTTCACCACTCGTTTGAGCTATCTTGTGACTTTTCCCGAAACTACTTTATTTCAAACGTTTAAATAAAATTTTATGAGAGAAGTTTCAACGAGCGTCATTTTTAAAAATGCTATGTACGCCATCAATATGATAATGTATACCTTCTGAGTCTTATCATACCATTTTCTTGCCATTCCGAACACCAATTAAACCTTAGTTTTTTAAAAAAATGACATTTTTCATGGAATTTTGTCGAATTTCATCGCATTTTCTCTTCCATATGGTATGCTAACATTTATGTTTTATGCGCTTAGAAAACAGTTATATTTTCCTACATTATAATTAGAAACTTTTGACGAACATTTCCGTTAGTTAAAGGAAAGGGGGGGAAAATGGCACCTAAGCATCATTTCGAAGAAATTTATGAACAGCATATGCACGATCTTTTCCGCTATCTTCTCTCTCTTACGCGGCGGAAAGAAGCTGCAGAAGACCTTATGCAAGAAACGTTTTATCGCGTACTGCTACATTTAGAAACATATAGCGGTGAAGAAGTAAAGCCTTGGCTGTTCAAAATTGCCTATCACGCATTTATTGATTGGTATCGAAAAGAAAAAAAGCGACCAACTGTCGAACTAGAGGAATGGCATTTTTCACCACAACCAAGTGCTGAAGAGAAGGTGTTTGTGCAAGATGAAATTAACACGTGGCTTTCAGAAGTATCCTCTCTTCCAGAGCCAAAAAGAAATATTGTACTACTTCGTGATTATCACGGTTTTACATATGAAGAAATTGCTGGGATGACTGGCTTTACTCTAGCAAAAGTGAAAATGGCTCTTTATAGAGGACGTCAGCAATTAAAGAAGAGAAAGGAAGAGAACGTATGAGCTGTCAAAATATGCAGCACCAATGGACAAAATACAAAGACGGAACTTTGACAGATGCAGAAGTAGAAGAGCTCGAACGCCACACTGAAGAGTGTGATGAATGTATGAATTATCTTCAAAACCTGCTTGATGAAGAAGAAATACAGCCAGTCACTGCTTCCTCTACGTTTGACCAGGAAAAAGCAAAGCGCTCAATGATAAGGGCGAAATGGAGACAACGCTTTACTAATGTATTGACTGTGCTAAGCGCTTTTATCTTACTTTGGTTAGGAGGCAGCTTTTTATCGGCTATTTACTATTCTTTCACTCCTAAAGGTGAATATTTACGAACTGTGGATAAAGCCGCGATTGAATCTGCTTTACCAAACATATATGTACAAAATTCAAGAACCGAAACGAAGCCTTTCTTCCGCTTACAAAATGAGTACACGCTGTATAAAGAGATTGGGCAAGCGCAAAAAAGTGTCGGACAATATACGTTTCACCACCTGTTTGAACGGGTCACAAACGTCGACAAAAACTTTTTAAACGACCATTATAATATGAAGTTATCATTTGCTTATCCAGAGCGAGTAAAAAAAGAAAAAGACGCTTCTTTCTATCAAAAATGGTCGAATGAAACATGGGGAGCACTTGATCAACTCCCTGAAGGCACAGTTAGTGAAATTGCGCTTTCTTTTGATCAAGCCTATACTATGGAAGAAATTGAAGAGAAACTTAGCTCTACACTTTCAAGCGACATTTCAACCGTCTGGTATGCTTTAGACACTGGGTATGAAGCAAAAGGAAGTGATACAAGCAATCCGCTTGTAGATTTAACCTCATCTTTTGGGTTCCCATCAATGCTAGAGCTACCGTTTTATGAAGAAAAAGAAACCTTTACGGATGAAGAGCGCGTGGTGCAGCTACTGAAGCTGCTTGCTGATAACGAACGGACGGTTCAACAAATTAGATGGATGAACCCAGATGAACTTCAGTTAACTAACCGATACAAATTTGTAAAAAAGAACGGTGTTAAAATATACGGCATTGTCTTAACAGGACCAACAAAAGAACTGCTAAAACTAAAGAACGAACCGTCGATTACCTATTCTTCTTTAGGAGAAGTAGAGTTATGGAATTGGTTTACTCGTCCCACTCAAGGTACCTTGCATTAAAGCATGAGAACATTACGTTTTCATGCTTTTCTTTTTCCATGCTATGATAAAACGAAAAGGAGTGAGGATTTTGAAGTATCTATCCATGTGGACTTTCCTTATTATTTATGCATGGCTATTAGCAGCAAAGGAAAAAACGACCTCGTCATGATGAAGTTGATCTCTGGGCAATTCGCAACAGTGGAGCCACTCGTCGTTATGATTTTTTCTTGTTTAGGACTATTCCCTCTTTTATTTGCATCACTAATTATGCCAAACGACTCATTTAAACTTCCAGGCTGGCCTTTTTCACTGCTCTCTTTTGGATTAGGAGCCTTCGCGCTTTTACCTTACTTTGTACTAAATGGCGAGAAATCAACTAAGAGTCGCGGATTTAACCTTCTAAACAAATGGTTAACCTCACCCACTTTCTTACTGTCTTTGTTGACAATCACTCTCATTCTTTATTTGTATGGTTTTGCAGCAGGCTCATTTTCAGGTTATATAGAAGCTTTCAAGCATTCTGAATTAGTTAGCGTTATGACCGTTGATTTTTTTGTCCTTACTTGGTTAACCTATATTCTTTTTAGGAGTCATCGCTACCTATTCATATGTGTTCTGCCTATCTTAGGGCCCCTCGTTTTACTTTTAACTATAAATCAAAAAACAACACATCTTTAAATACATTTTTTAGCATTAAATAATTATGTTGCATTTCCACAAATATTGCTTTATAATCATCTCTTGTACACATGATTGCGATTGTGTAAAATTCCTAACACACACCATGTATACCTTTTTAAAAGGTATACCTACATACCTGCGCTGTGCGTATACTCATGTTGTCTTAAACCTTTGAGTGTTAAAAGGGAGTTCAAAATTCAGTTGCGGATAGCATGCCCTTCTTGGGACGCTAAAACCGACTGTGCGAACACCCACCTAGTTGATCTGGGTATTTAAGACACTTCGAGTTACGGCAGTGCGGGCTTTTTATCGCATTTTAGTTTACATAATTATATTATTGTCTATTTAAAAGTAAATAGATACACGATGTTTAGTTTTTTCCAACGGTGGTATATCTTAAGTAAGACGATAAACTTAAGGAGCTGATTCAAATGAATAAGCAAGAATGATGGACAAGTTATCGAACTTACTAGATGAAAACCGAGTGGGTACATTAGCGACCGTTGTGAATCAAAAACCTAATTCTCGCTACATGACGTTTTTTAAAAAAGATGGTGACATTACCTTGTACACGCCAACAAGCATAGCTACGCATAAAGCTGATGAAATTGATGAAAACGGCAACGTGCATATTTTGCTTGGCTATAGCGGCGAAGGATACGGAGATAATTATGTAGAGGTGTCTGGAATTGCTAAAATTAATGATAATCAAGAGTTAAAGAACCGCTTTTGGAATGATCATATGTCACAGTGGTTTAATGGACCTGATGACGCTAACTACGTTTTACTTGAAATTACGCCTACTCATATCAAGTTGATGAATGAAGGGAAAGATACACCAACTTCTATAAGCTTATAGTGAAATGAAAAAATGCCTCCCGCAGGAGGCATTTTTTCATTTCACTGCTTGAAGCAACTGTTCTGCTGCTTGCTTAGGTGACATTGCTAAGCTAATCGCTGTAATAATAGATATACCGTCAGCACCACCTTGAATGACTTTCTCAGCATTTTCGGCTGTGATGCCTCCAATCCCTACAATTGGGAAATCAATCTTCTGTTGACGAGCTTGCTGAATTAAATTTGTGCCCTGAACAGCTTTTGTATCTGTTTTTGTAGTGGTTGGAAATACAGGCCCCATTCCCACATAATCCGCTTTATCTTTAATTGCTTGCTGTAGTTCTTCAATCGAATGAACCGATACACCGATTAGTTGATGAGGAGCCTTTTCTTTCACAATATACGCTTTCTCGTCTTCTTGACCAATATGAATACCATCAGCACCTAATTTGATTGCCAAGTCAACATCATCATTTACAATAAAAGGTACCTCATGCTGTTTACAAATTTGTTGAAGATCATAAGCAAGCTGATACTTCTCTTTTCCTTGCAGAGCTCCCTCTCCTTTTTCACGAAACTGGAACATCGTAATTCCACCCGCAATCGCTTCTTTTAATACGACTCGCGGATCTCCCTTACAATTATTGCTTCCCATAATAAAATAAACTTTTAGATACTCTTTAATATTCATCTTCTGTTAGCTCCCTTCTACTGCTGTTCAACTCTTGCTCCGCTTTTCACTTGTTCTGGATGAATATGGTGTAAAGCATCCAAAAAAGCGGTTTGAAAACTTCCTGGCCCTTCACCTGCTGCTTTATCAGCTGCCAGTTCAGCTGCGACTTCATATGCGCATAACGCCTCAAGAACTGCTTCAACAATTCTTTTCTTTTCAACTGCAACAAAGGCACCGATAACGGATGTTAATAAACAACCGGTCCCTGTTACATTGGCAAGCATTGAATGCCCGTTTGTGATAATATAAGCTGAATCTCCATCACTAACAACATCTTGTACACCCGTTACAACAACTTCTGTTTTCAGCTGCTTTGCAGCCATTTTAGCTAACGTAACGACATCCCCTTCTTCAGGTGCTGCATCTACACCTTTTATCGCCCAGTTTTCTCCTACAACATTGGCAATTTCAGCAGCATTTCCTCGAATAACTGCTATGTTTACTTTATTTAATAACTCTCTTGCTGTAGCTGTACGAAATGGTGTTGCACCTGCTCCGACTGGATCAAATATAACCGGAACGCCTGCCTCATTCGCTGCTTTTCCTGCAATTATCATCGCTTCAACTTCAGTACTTGTTAACGTTCCCATATTAAGCACGAGTGCTCCAGCAATTTTAGCCATATCCGCAACTTCTTCTTTTGCATAAGCCATTACGGGCGATGCGCCTAAAGCCAATAAACCGTTCGCTGTAAAATTTGTTACAACAACGTTCGTCATATTATGTACTAGTGGCTTTTCTTGTCTTACTTGAGATAATAAATGACCTATTTCCTTTTGGGCCGTCATTTTTCCATCCTCCTACCTTTCGATATAAAAAAGCACCCTGCATGAACGCAAGGTGCTTTTACAATCTACTCACATTCCCTACGCTGGCATTATCCAACAGGTTCAAATGGTCTATGATGGTTTCCTAATCATACTCTCAACCTGCATCCGCAAGCTCCCCATTCTATTAAACTATAGTAAAAGTCTACTATATAAGTACGCTTCATGGCAATATTGAGGCTATCTTGATTTTGTTTTTTCACTTTCAGATTCCCGAGACTGTGTCAAGCAGTTCGTTCATAAACTGAACAATGGAGGTGAGAGTTAAATGAAGAAAAAACTTTTGCTGCTATTTGTTCCACTGCTGTTGCTTTTATCCGCCTGCCTCAACGACCCCGTTCAAGACGATTTATTAAACTATTCAAATACTGAAATCCCCAAGGTCAGTGAACTAGAAATACAGGCGGTTGAAGCATATGACAGCGTATCCGGAGCTAACTACACAGATGATTTTACGATGTATGATACGCTTGTGGATGAAGTCATTCCACAATATCGTGAATTTATTGAAGAACTTGAAAAAATCGAAGTAGAAACAGATGAGCTACGGGCGCTCCATGAAGATTATATTAAAGCTGCCAATACTCAGTATAACGCTTTTGCAAAAATTGTTAGCGCTCTTGAAAAACAGGACCCTGAATTAATTGTCGAAGCTAATGTGATGTTAGATGAAGCGAGAAAAGGAATGCGTAAATATGCAAGTGATATTAAAAAACTTGCCAAAGAGCATAAGGTTACGTTTGAGAAGGGTGAAGAGCTATAAAAGTGAAATTAAAATCAGGTGCACGCACCTGATTTTATTTCGCAACCCGAAAAAGATTGACAAACGTATCATAAAATTCTATATTTATATACCTGTAGACAGGTTTGAGAATTAATGATATACCATTCAATCTTGATTAAATATGCTATTTTGTAAGGAGATAAAGATGACTACCACTACTATTACTACAAATGAAGAACATTCAATCTTAGAGCCAAAACCATTTAAAGAATCTGTCGTCATTCCTTTTTGGAGCTTGACAATCATGCTTGTAGTAATGAACACTACAATGTTTAACGTTGCTCTTCCTAAAGTATCCACAGAATTTGCTTTAACATCTTCAACCTCTGCTTGGATTATTACTGGCTATTCTGTTGTTTTTGCAATTGCAACAATTACATATAGTCGACTATCCGACTTCATTCCGATTAGACAGCTGCTAACGACTGGCTTAACGCTGCTAGGGATTGCTTCAATTATTGGCTTTGTGTCGAACAACTTTACAATGCTGTTATTTGCCCGCGTTCTTCAAGCTGCAGGAGCAGCAGCAGTACCTGGACTAGCAATGATTTTAATCACGCGCTATATCCCGAAATCCAGACGTGGTAAATCAATGTCTATGATTTCTTCTGCTGCGTCACTTGGATTTGGTCTTGGTCCTGTTATTGGAGGAGCAGTAACGCAGTATATGGGTTGGAACTTTCTATTCATCGTAACAGGGTTAGTTTTAATTTTCATCCCATTATTTCATAAGGTTTTACCTGCTGAAGATAAAAAGAAAGTTTATTTTGACATTCTAGGTGGTATCCTAACAGCAGCGGGTGTGACCGGCTTTTTACTATTTCTAACTTCCTATTCTTTATTATTACTAGCGGTCGGTATTGTAGCCATTATTTTATTAAGCATTCGTATCCGCAAGCATAACCATCCATTTATTGAGCCCAAGCTTTTTCAAAGTAAAGGCTATTTACTATTAAATGGTATCGGTTTTGCAGCATACATGACTCACTTTGCCACTCTTTTTATTATGCCGTTATTATTGGTACAAGTTTTCCAAAAAAGCTCTGCTGAAATTGGATTACTCATTTTCCCAGGTGCAATTCTATCAGCCATTGCTTCTCGTTTTATTGGTAAAATTATTGATCAGTTCGGAAACAAAGTATTAATTCGATTTGGCCACTTATTTTTAGCTATTGCAGCTTTACTTTTTACCTTTTTCAGCACTATATCACCTACAGCCATTTTATTTATGTATATGTTTATGAGCATTGGTTTCACATCCCTTACGTCTAGCGTAGCAAACGAAATCTCACGCATGCTACCTTCAGATCGTATTGGCACAGGAATGGGCTTTTCACAACTTTCTCAGTTCGTTGGTGGAGCTACCGGCGTAGCTTTAACAGGAGTAGCAATCGTTTGGCAAAAAAGCTTACCAATCGAATCAATGTTTCAAAATTTATTTATTGGCATGACCGTATTAATTGTCGTATCATTTATGTTATTTTTAGGATATAAACGCTTTGAAGCAGAAACGTCTGAAGACTAACTTAACATACAAAGGAAGGGATTATCCGTGAACGGTACATTATCACTCCAGCCTCTCGAAGCTTCGTTTTATAATCAACCAACGTTATCTTTAGCACAATCCCTTCTCGGTTGCCTGCTTATTCACGAAACAAGCGAAGGTACTACTTCTGGGTTTATCGTTGAAACAGAAGCCTATATGGGACCTGAAGATCGTGCTGCACATAGTTTTAATAACCGACGAACAAAACGAACCGAAGTGATGTTTGGCGCTCCTGGCAATGTGTATACCTATGTAATACACACCCACTGCCTTGTTAATATTGTCAGCGGCCCAGTTAATAAGCCAGAAGCCGTGTTAATTCGAGCAATCGAACCTTTTAGTGGAATTGATCTTATTCAAAAGCGTCGAAAACAAGCTCTGCCTAAAAATTGGACAAACGGACCAGGTAAGTTAACAAAAGCACTTGCGATTACAATGAAGGCTTATGGACATGACATTACTAATTCTCCTCTGTATATCTCAAAAGGATTTACGCCTACAGCTATTTCATCAGGGCCAAGGATTGGCATCGATAACTCCGGTGAAGCAAAGGATTATCCTTGGCGATTTTGGATTACGAATCATCCATATGTATCAAAATAAAGAGTTTGGGACATAACAAAATGATTGCTTCTAAATGACGAACACTAGCTGTTCCCATCTCTTTGGTTTGTCTCAACACGTTCGTTCCATTGCGCTACGGCCACTCGCTTTCCGCGGGGAAAAAACCTGAACGATTAAAAGTTATGAACTCTCAATCGTTCAGGTATAGTAGAGGCTGAACTACTTATGTCTCAGTCTCTTTATTTATACCCACCACATTTGTGAAGGCTGCTCTTCAATTAAAATACTTTGAAGGTTTGTTACGGCACGCTTAAACCCTTCATTAATTGACATAATCGGATCTTCATGCTCTATGCTTACAACATAATCATATCCATACGTACGTAAAGCGCTCATCATATCCGACCATTCTGTTAAGCTATGTCCACATCCTACTGAACGGAACGTCCATGCACGAGAGCGAACTTCACCATAAGGCTGCATATCTGTTAATCCATACATATTAATGTTTTCTTGATCCAAATACGTATCTTTTGCATGGAAGTGATGAATCGCATTTTCTTTAGCCAGAATTTTAATGGCTGCAACAGGATCAATTCCTTGCCACCACAAATGACTTGGGTCTAAGTTTGCACCGATTGCATCGCATGTTTCTTCACGTAGCTTTAATAATGTATACGGTGTATGTACTAAAAATCCACCGTGAAGCTCCAAACCAATTTTCACATTGTTCTCTTGTGCATAAGCGCCTACTTCTTTCCAATAAGGAATTAATTTTTCTTCCCACTGCCACTTTAAAACATCACCATACTCATTTGGCCAAGGCGTAACGGGCCAGTTTGGATATTTCGCCCCCTCATGATCACCTGCTGTCCCTGAAAAACAATTTACAACTGGGACATCCAGTAGCGAAGCTAGTTTAATCGTTTTTAATAGCGTTTCATGAGATTCTTTTGCAAAATTAACCTCTGGTGAGATTGGGTTTCCATGACAACTAAATGCGCTAATCGTTAATCCACGATTTGTAATTTGATTTTTATATGCTGTTCGTGCGGCTTCATCTTCTAACAGCTCATCTAATGGACAATGATTGTTTCCAGGATAGCCTCCTGTTCCAATTTCCACTGCATGAAGCCCAGCTGCTTTGACAGTATCAAGCATTTCTTCAAATGATTTATCTGCAAATAATACGGTAAATACCCCTAGTTTCATCTTGTTTTCCCCCTTTTTCACTTCTTACTACTATTATAAATAGCATCGATGATTGCTGATGTTTGAAGCGCTTCTTCCGGCTTTACAACGAGATCCTCTTTACCTTTACAAGCATTAATAAAATTGTTCGCTTGTAATAAGCTAAAGTTTTCTTCCCCATCTATCCAAGCTGCTTGGCTATTTAACAACATGCCATTTTTGGATGTATATAATTCAAACGGGAATACATTGATGCCTCCATTAACACCAGAGATGCTTACATGCTCTTCGTCATCTGGTATGTTAGCTGACCAAGATGTTTCAAGTAACAAAGATGCACCGTTATCAAATTTGACATAGGCTGTGACGTGGTCATCTACTTCAAACGTTTCGTGATTAAACGTACCCCACTGATTTAGCTGGTTGGGTGAACGGCTTAAGTCGTTATACGTAGATCCCACTACTTCTGTATGGCTTGGATTCCCCATTAGCCATACAGCTAAGTCAAGAAGATGACAGCCGTAGTCGATTAAGCTCCCTCCACCTTGCAGCTCTTTATTAGTAAACACGCCCCATCCTGGTACCTTTCGGCGTCTCATTGCTCGTACTCGCGCAACAAGTGGTTTCCCCACTTCGTCCATGCTTTTTTTAGCCGCCTGTGCTTCCTGCATGAATCGATAATGATAGGCAATTGCTAACACTTTATCTGCTTTCTTCGCTTCTTGAATCATCTGCTCACATTCAGCTTTCGATAAGGCCATTGGCTTTTCACATAGCACATGAACACCAGCTTTTAACGCTTCTACTGCGTATTCAGCATGGAATTTATTCGGTGTACAAATGCAAACAGCATCGACTTCTGCAAACATGTCTTTGTAATCAATAAATACATGTGGAATATTATGCTCATTTGCTACTTCCGTTGCACGCTCAGCGTTAATATCACTTACAGCCACAATCTCACACTCATCCTGTAGCTGTTTAAATGCGGGAATGTGGCGGCCTACTGCAATGCCGCCCACTCCAATAATTCCTACTTTCACAGCTGTCACCTCATTACACTTGCTTAATTTGTTTTGTTTCACTTGACTCAAGAGCAGCCAAAATAACAGCTAATGACTTAAATCCTTCTTCGCCGGAAACCGGTGTTTCGGTATCGTTAATGATTGCATCCACAAATTTTTCAACAACGTGAGAGTTGCTTTGACCACCATCATCATTTGATTGAATTTTTCCTAACTCGTACTTCACAACTTCCCCAGTTGTGTATTGAACTACTAATGAATAGTTTGGATCATCTTCTAGGCGAAGAATTGCTTTTTCGCCATAAATGATTGTTGAATTATCTTCTTTGCTTGTGTACGCCCAGCTTGCTGCTAGCGTACCCACAATACCGCTTTCTGTTTTTAGTACGCACACAGCATTATCATCTACGTCGCCAAAGTCTTTTGCAGTTGTTTCGACAAATGCACCAACTTCAACGATTTCTTCTCCTAAAATGTAGCGAAGCAAGTCAGTTTTGTGAACACCTAAATCTCCCATCGCTCCAATAAATGCTTCTTCTTTTCTAAAGAACCAGCTGTCTTTACCATCTACGCTCCAACCTTCTGGACCACCGTGTCCGAAAGCTGTACGGAAGCTATAAATCCTTCCAACTTCGCCGTTTTCAATTAATTGGCGTGCTTTTTGATGAGATGCTACAAAGCGTTGATTATGAGCAATCATAAGCTTTTTGTTGTTGGCTTTAGCCGCTTCAATCATTGCTTCAGCTGATTCTTTTGACGTTGCCATTGGCTTTTCGCACAAAACATGTACTCCGCTGTTTAATGCTACAACCGAGATAGGAGCATGCAGGTAGTTCGGTGTACAAACGCTAACTGCATCTACCGTTCCACTTGCCAACAGCTCTTCATAACTTGTATAAGCCTTTACGCCGTATTCACTTGCTACTTTATTGACACGCTCTTCGTTAATATCGCAAACTGCTACTAACTCTACATCTTTGTTCATTTTATATTCTGGTAGATGGCGATACTGAGCAATACTTCCACAGCCGATAACCGCTACTTTTAATTTCTCCATTATTCTTCTCCCCTTTAATTCTTTAGTTTTTCACCGTAATTTTTTCAAGTGGCTGAGCGTTTCCGTATACTGGACGCTTGCGATCAACAGGCTTCGCCCAATTTACAGCGTTTACAATTACACGTTGGATATCTTTATGGTGGTAAGTTGGGTATGTTTCATGTCCTGGTCGGAAGTAAAATACCTTCCCATTTCCACGCTTATACGTGCAGCCACTGCGGAAGACTTCTCCGCCTTCAAACCAACTTGTGAAAACAAGTTCATCTGGAGCTGGGATATCAAAGTGCTCTCCATACATTTCTTCACGCTCAAGTTCAATAAATTCTGAAATACCTTCTGCAATTGGGTGAGAAGGATCTATAACCCATAAACGCTCTTTTTCATCTGCTTCACGCCATTTTAAATCACAGCTTGTTCCCATTAATGTTTTAAAGATTTTTGAAAAATGCCCCGAATGTAAGACGATTAGTCCCATACCATCCAACACGCGTTGCTGTACTTTTTGGACAATCTCATCAGATACTTCTTCATGAGCTAAATGTCCCCACCATACAAGCACATCAGTATTTTCAAGAACTTCATCAGTTAATCCATGCTCAGGCTCATCCAGCGTAGCTGTTGCAGTTGCATAGCCAGCTTCTTGTAAAAATGAAGCGATGGCGCCGTGAATTCCTTCCGGATAAACTTCTCTTACAACTGGATTTTTTTGTTCGTGACGATTCTCATTCCATACCGTTACTTTTGTCATTTTTATATCCCCTTTGTCATCATTAACTTTTAGTGAACCGATTAACTTACCACTTACCCTTTCTTTTTAGCCGTGGACTCTCGATGAATAAGCTCCGTCGACAGTCGAATATGCTGAAGTGCAGTAGTGTCATTTTCAATTGCTTGAATGATTGCTGTGGCAGCCACCGATCCTTTATTAAATACATCTTGACGTACCGTAGTTAAGCTAGGTGTAGCATAACTACTAAACGTTAAATCATCAAATCCCACAATTGAATAGTCTTCTGGTATGCGCTTACCTTCCTCTTGTAGCGCTTTCATTATTCCTAATGCTAGCGTATCAGATGAAGCAAAGAATGCAGACATAGAATGTGGACGTGATAATAACTCTTTTCCCATCCTGTATCCATTTTCAAATGAACTATCTAACGCTTCGAATACATGTGATTTGCACGGCTTGATTCCCGCTGCTTTGAGCGCTTTTTCGTAGCCAATAAACCGCTTATAGTCGATGGGGCTATTTGTCATTCGGTGCGCAATGAAACCAATCGCACTGTGCCCTAGATCAATTAAATGTTTCGTAGCCTGGTAGCCACCTTCCTCGTCGTTCATCGTAATATGATTGAAATAACGCTCGTACTTATCGTATGTATCCACTAACACGATAGGCTTGGATAACGCTTTCATCTCTTCGTATAAACGATTTGGAAATACCCCTAAAAATAAGAGGCCATCTACGTTTCGCTTCCGAATCCATTTCATACATTCACTTGGGCTTTGCACACCTGAAATGAGTAAATCATATCCATTTTTACGAAGTACGTATTCGATTCCACTAATCATTTCACTTTGATAGTGATTATCTTTAAACATCGTAACAAGGGAATCGTTCACTAACGGAAACATAACCGCAATGACATTTGATTTCCGCTTTGATAAGCTTACTGCGGTTAGATTTGGTTCATATTCAAGATCTTTAACCGCTTTCAAAATTCGCTGCTTTGTTTCATCTGATACTTTGTTAATACCATTTAACACATAAGATACAGCTGCGGGAGAAACTCCTGCGTGCTTTGCAACATCTCGAATCGTTATTTTCCCATTCATATACCCACTCCAGTTAAACGGTTAACTAGTTACACGCTCATTATAAGTCACCTTAAATTTCAAGTCAATCCTCTTTTTTAAAAATAAGAATGGTTCTTTACACTTAGCAGACCTTTACGGACAGTTACTCTTCTTCTTTATCTCACTCTATTAAAGTGAAAAGCTGACTGTTCGTTAAGGATGTGTACATTTATTACGATTATTGTTAAATTTATTTAATATCTTCCTAGACTGGTATGTTTTCATTAATGACAAGACACCTCATATGCTGTTACTCTTTAGAACGTGCACGCTAAAACACTACACATCGGAGGTTATAAAACTATGTGGAAAAAGTTAGCTATTATTGGTGCTTTAACAGTATCTATGCTCGGATTAGGGCATTCAGCAAGCGCAGCGGAAACAACGCATCGCGTAGACAGCGGCGAGTCCCTTTATAAAATTGGGATGGAATATGGTGTCTCTATTAAAGATTTAAAAGCTGAAAACAACAAAGAAACTGACGCACTTGCAATCAATGAAACACTAAAAATCCCAAGCTCAATTAGCAGTACAGACAAAGATCTATTAGCTCGCATTATACATGCAGAAGCAAAAGGAGAGCCTTACGCTGGAAAGGTTGCCGTTGCGACTGTTATCTTAAACCGTGTCGATGATGATGCGTTCCCAAATTCTATTCGTGAAGTCATTTACCAAAAAGGCCAGTTTGAACCTGTAAGCAATGGTGAAATTAACAAGCCAGCTGATGCTGAAGCGAAAAAAGCAGTAAACGAAGCGTTAGCATTACATGGGGGAGGTAGCGGTTCTCTCTTCTTCTTTAACCCTTCAAAAACAGATAATCAATGGTTACGTCAAAAAGAAGTCACTACTACAATCGGTGATCATGTTTTTGCAAAATAACAAATGAAAAAGAGTTTGGGACATAACAAAATGATTGCTTCTAAGAGACGAACAATAGCTGTTCCAATCTCTTTGGTTTGTCTGAACACGTTCGTTCCATTGCGCTACGGTCACTCGCTTTCCGCAGGGAGGAACCTGAGCTTCCTCGCTGCGCTGCGGGATCTCAGTTTTCCCTCTCTTTCCCGCAGGAGTCGAGTGTCCTACGCTCCATTCCACCCTGTTTCCAACATTATTTTCACAATCAAAAAAACCTGAACGATTAAAAGTTATGAACTCTCAATCGTTCAGGTATAGTAGAGGCTGAACTACTTATGTCTCAGTCTCTTTTTACTTAGTAGGCACTAGCTAAATTAAATAAAACCACAATAATAATGAATGGCAAAATATATTTAACTAGGATAAACCACGTTGAAAATAACCTTTCAGATTTTGGGCTTCCCGTTTTAAATTCTTCAAACACGTGCTCTTTTTTCATTTTCCATGTAATAAAAATAGCGATTAAAAGACTTCCAATGGGAAGCATTAAGTTACTTACAAAGAAATCTGCTGTGTCAAAGATGTTTCTACCAAACACCGTGATGTGCTTTAAGACACCAAATGACAGCGCTGAAGGCAACCCAACAAGAAAGACAATAGCTCCTGCTAATACTGCAGATTTTGGACGCTTCTCCTGCTTTTCTTTTGTAAGAGCCGCCACAATAATTTCTAAAAGTGAAAAAGATGAAGTTAACGTTGCAAATAAAAATAACAGCAAAAATAGTGCTAAAAATACAGGGCCGAATGGTACTTGCTCAAACACTTGTGGCAATACAACAAAAAGCAATCCTGGCCCTTCTGTTGGTTCCATGCCTAATGCAAATACGGCAGGAAAAATAGCTAACCCAGCGAGAAGTGATACAACCAGATTTAAAACAGAGATGGAACCGGCAGATTTTGTTAAGCTTATATCTTTTCCTAAATAAGAACTATAAGTAACCATGCAAGATAAACCTACGCATAGAGAAAAGAAAGACTGCCCTAATGCGTACAAAACAGATGTACCTGTAATGGCACTAAAATCAGGCTTCAAAAAGAACTCTATACCTTCCATTGCCCCATCTAGCGTTAACGAGCGAACAACGATAATTAAAAAACAAATAAATAACAAAGGCATCATATATTTGTTTGTACGCTCAATCCCTTTTTGAACTCCTCTTGATACAACATATACATTAATAATCAAAAATAAAGCCTGAGCTCCAATTACTAGATAAGGCTCTGCAATAACCGTATTAAAAAGTGCACCATACTCTTTTCCAGTAAGTAGTCCACTAAGACTCATAATAGTATAAAGAATAATCCATCCGCCTACAACGCTGTAAAAAGACAACAAGACCAGACAGCTGATAACGCCTACTCGTCCAATCCAAACCCAAGCTGTGTTGGGGGCAATTGCTTTATATGCACTAATCGCTTCTTTCCCAGTATGCCTACCAATAATAAATTCCGCTAACAACAACGGTAACCCGATAAAGAGCGTAAACAGTACAAACAATAAAAAGAATGCTCCTCCACCGCTTGTCCCAGTCACATAGGGAAATTTCCAAATGGCACCAAGACCGATCGCAGCACCTGCAGATGCTAATACGAATCCTAAACGTGAAGACCATTGATTTGCTTTACTCATATAACCAAATTCTCTCCTCTTCTATACTCATCTGAATAGTACTTTATCATATATTGAAGAGAAAATCATTCTCTATTGCATTTTTTCAAGAAAAACACTGCTTGTTTCGTTTTCTTACAATAACTTTTTTGTTCTAGCTATTCGCGAAAAGAAGACTCGTCACCGTCATATGCTTCTTGATTCGAAATAATTTCAATATGCAAGTGTCCTGCTTTTTCTAATCGAAGGACCTCTCTTTCCGCTTCTGCATAATCTTTACATGTAATTTGACTGTACTCCATATTTTCTTTATCTGTATAAGCTACTAAATACGTCATTTTTAAGCTCCTCTTTTACTTTATTACTTATGATATAGCCTTGAATGAATCCTTTTAAACATCCAAGACTATTTTTTTCTTCTTCACATATTTATATATAAAATCCGTTTGGTGTAAAGGAGGGTACAGAATGGCCTTTATTTTATCTTTTATTCCCATTGTTGTCCCTTTTGGCATATTGATTTGCTTAATCGGTTTCACATCTTCTTTATTAGAGGATCGTAACGAAAAAAAGAAACCCTAGCAATCGCTAGGATTTCTTCACTTTCGATAATTACGAATGAGCTGAACAATGATATTAAGTGCCAATATTACGACTACACCCCAAACTGTTGTTACAATCCCTGAGTATGCGCTTTGCTTAATAGAAATTGCAATAAAAGCCCATATGAATACGAGTGAGTATGCGATATCTCTGTTTTTTCTTGTAAACAAAACGCCTAATATTCCGCCCACTACAAGCATAATGATTGCCCACGTCTGTTCACCTAAACCAAACAGCGTTTCGATTCCATTAGCTTGGAATACAACAAAGACATTAACAATTGTTGCTACGGATACCCAGCCAATATAAATAGAAATCGGCAGCCTCATAAACCATGTTGTCATTCTGGAATTTTGAATGATGGAGTAAATAATCATTAGCGTTACTAAGAATAGAACGATGACGAGTAAAGCAAGAGTAAAGTAACGATATTGAAAGATAAAAATCCATGCACTATTTAGTAAACAACTAATGAAGAACCAAATACCAATTTTCGCATAGATTTCTTTTTGATCTTCTCTCGCAATAAATTGACGAATAATCCAGATAATTAGAAGCGTATAAATTAGGCCCCATATCGCAAATGCATAGCCTGCTGGCGTAAACAGTGTTGGTACGCTATCAGATACTTCACCTGTAGTTTGACCACCTATTGGTAAAGCGTTCGCTAAATAGTTTACGATTAACACAAGAACTAAACCAATCGCATTTAAGATACTATAAAAACGAAAATTTGCCATACTATTTCTCCTTTCCTGTAGATGTAAATATAGTTGTTCTAGCTAAAAAGATAAAATAGTAGCTTCTCTTCATTAATACCTCGTCTGACTTAAATTTATGCACTCGTTAACAATTTTTCTTAGAATAGGCCTTTTGACTCCTAAAAAAACAACAACTCAGCCTTAGGCTGAGTTGTTATTTTGAATTTGCTTCTATACTTCTTGATTGACTGGATGATTTCTTTTCGTTTTTAACCCATCCTCTTAACATGGCAAATAAATAAATAGCTATGCTTGCTCCAATTGTAATAAGCACAAACAACCAATGCTGGCTCGTTGCAATCATTAATGGAGCAAATGTAATAAGGAGAATCTCTACCGGCGCAATCGGTATATATGCCAACGCGTAATCATCGAGTGTTTTACTTTTGCTTTCAGGATCCGCGATACGCAATAGTGCGATTCCCATTGCCGTTGTTCCTGTAATCCATCCCCAAGTGAAAATTCCTCGTTCAAACCAAATTGGACCAAAGAACTTGCCAGAAAGAACTCGGAATACAAACCATGCAAACAACAGACCGAATAATAATAACAGTGCAAAAGGTACAATATAGCTTGCTACCGCTGATAAACTAATAGAAGCAATACCAAACGCAACTAAGAAGTCTGTTGCACTTCCACTAATTCTGTTCATTACATCTGCATTAATATACTGATCGCTATTCGTTTTCTTCATAATACCTTTAATAGCTAAACCTACAAGAAAAGCTAGTGAAAAAGCCGGTATTGTTACTGAAGGCAACAACGTTTGACCTAGCTCACTTAAATAGTAGCCACCTAATGCGATAATTGTCACTAAAGCCACATGTAAGACAAGTGGATCAACAGCAATCGATGATACCGTATCCATTTTTGTAGAAGTGCGCTTTTCAGGGGGGATTAATCCTGTTCTTAATTCTCGTGGTAAGTCTTCAAATCTTGCAAGATAATTTGTTTCACCTTTTTTCGAATAATATTTAATGAACGCCAACCCTACTACGATTGAGCAAATAACACCAATCGTTGCTGATGTCATCGCTAGAGATAATCCTTCTTCCCATCCTTGCTTTGCAAACGCATCTCCGACAGCAGCCGCTGTTCCATGTCCACCGATAAATCCTGCTGCTAATAACAAGCCAAATCCTAAGTTTAAATCTCCCCAAACGTTATTTAATAGCAGCAATGAAAATAGTAAACCGACGCCCCACATTGCTAGCATAATCATTTGAGAATACGACCACATACTACCTACGCGACCCGCTATTTCTTTAAACTTTACACTTTGAGTTGCAATTGGAATTGCACCAAAAATAACCGCGATTAGAATACCTGGATAAGTTCCAATTTGATCAGTGAATGGAATGAGGCCAATACCGTTTGGCCCTAATGCTAAACCCAATATTCCAGCAATAATACTCGCAGGTAAAAATAAGTTTTGTACCCACCTGGCCTTTGCTCGAATAATGGTACCAGCCACTAATAACAGTGAGATGAAACCAAGATCCACAAATAAATCCCATGCTGATAGATTCATTAAACAACCTCCTTAAAAAATATAATTCCTACTAAATTGACAGGACTAATTTATATTAAACTAGGCAAACTGAAAAAGCCATTTAGCTTCAGCTAAATACCTCTTCAATTTGTGGCTTAATTCTTTAATTGAGCTTGTTTAAACGTAACGAACTTACAATTATTATATCATGATAGCACAGCCTTTGCACATTCCGACAAGATTCGTGACAATTTTCTCATTTTTTTCATTAACTACTCCAATCGTTTAGTTACTAGTTTCATATGTAATTTATCTCATTTATTTTTTTAAAATATCACTATTCAAACTACTACTTTCCATTACTTTTGAACCGTTTTTTCTAAACTTTTGTATAATTCTTTTTTTTATGTTAAATTGAATAAGAATAAAATGAAAGAATCCACTAGGGGTGCCGTTTGGCTGAGACAAGGAATCTTGATCCCTTTGAACCTGATCTGGCTTATACCAGCGTAGGAAAGTGGTACGGCGTTGTCGTGTAATACACCAACAACTGTCTTTACCACTCCATATAATGGGGTGTTTTTTTTGTTATTGCCTACATTTATAAGCGCGTTCCTTGTGGATTCAATTAGGGAGGAATATCAATTGTCATTTTCAGCTCAATTACGCAAAGAAGCAGCTTACATTTACGATGCCATCTTTCAACATCCATTTGTTGCAGGTATTAAGGAAGGAAAAGTTCCAAAAGAAGCTTTAATTCATTATGTGTCACAGGATTATGAATATTTAACTGCTTTTGTTCGCATATACGGTGCGGCGTTAACAAAATGTAGTACCCGTGATGAAATGGAAGTGTTTAATAACGGTATTTCAATTGTTTTACATAGTGAAGTCCATCCTCATAATAATTTTTGTAAAGTAGCTGGCATTCGTTATGAAGATATGAAGCATCAGCCCTTAGCACCAACAGCAAATCATTATATTAGCCACATGATGACGGTCGCACATACAGGGACACTAGGTGAAATTATTGCTGTGCTACTGCCATGTCCATGGACATACGTTGAAATTGGCGAGCGTATTGCAGGCGAAGTGAACTTAACACCGGATCACCCTTTTTACGAATGGATTTCCTTTTATACCAATGGAGAAATGAAAGAAACGACAAAATGGTTTTGTGACAAATTAGATGAGTTAGCAGAAAAAGCTTCAGCTGAGGAACGTAGACGTATGAAAGAGCATTTTATCAAAAGTTGCGAACTTGAGTATCTATTTTGGGACATGGCCTACAAACAAGAGCAATGGCCTCTATCTCAAACCATCGTGCACTCATAACAAACAGAGGCTGGGACATAAGTAATTCAGCCAATGATAAACCTGAACGATTGAGAGTTTCTCACTTTTAATCGTTCAGGTTTTTTGGTTGATTGTGAAAACAATGTTGGAAACAGGGTGGAATGGAGCGTAGGACACTCGACTCCTGCGGGAAAGAGAGGGAAAACGGAGATCCCGCAGCGCAGCGAGGAAGCTCAGGTTCCTCCCCGCGGAAAGCGAGTGGCCGTAGCGCAATGGAACGAACGTGTTGAGACAAACTAAAGAGATGGAAACAGCGAGTGTTCGTCTTTTAGAAGCAATCATTTTGTTATGTCCCAAACTCTTTCGTTTGACGTTATTTCAAAAACTTTTTAATCGTTTTTAGACTTTGGTTATCAGACGGATACTTAAAGGCAAAATCAAACTTTGTTGTTTGCTTCAGCACGCTTTTAAAGTGTGAAAACGTTTTAAAGCTTGCCTCACCGTGATATTGACCGATTCCACTCTCTCCAACTCCTCCAAATGGCAGGTGCGGCGTTGCCAGGTGCATAATCGTATCGTTAATGCACCCTCCCCCAAATGAAACCGTGTTAATAATTTGCTGCTGAACCTCTTCACTTTCTGAAAACAAATATAGAGCTAGCGGCTTTGCTTTTTGATGAACTGCACTTACGACCTCATCTACACTTTCATATTCAATAAGAGGTAAAATTGGACCGAAAATTTCGTCTTGCATAACGCTTGAATCCCATTTTACTTCGTCTAAGACGGTTGGAGCAATCTGGAGCGTTTCTTCATTATAATTACCGCCAATTACAACTTTTCCATCTTGTAAAAACTCAATTAAACGATCGAAGTGTCTCTCACTGACAATTCTGCCATAACGCCCGCTTGTGAGTACATCTTCGCCATAAAACTGCGTTACCGCTTTCTGTAGCTGTGCAATAAGCTGAACCTTTACGTCTTTATGAACTAACAAGTAGTCTGGAGCAACGCATGTTTGACCAGCATTCATACTTTTACCAAACATGATGCGCTTAGCCGCAAGTTCAACATTTGCATCTCTATGCACAATACAAGGGCTCTTACCTCCTAGCTCTAACGTGACTGGAATGAGCTGCTTTCCTGCTTCTTGCATAATGACTTTTCCAACGTTGACGCTTCCTGTAAAGAAAATATAATCCAGCGGTTGCTTCAATAAGATTTGAGTCGTTTCCACAGCTCCTTCTATAACTGTAACAAACGAAGGGTCAAACGTTTTGGCAAGCAATTCTTCCATTACCCTTGAAACATTAGGCGTCAGTTCCGACGGCTTAATAATTGCTGTATTGCCCGCTGCAATAGCGCCAATTAATGGTGAAATAGCTAGTTGAAACGGGTAGTTCCACGGTGCAATAATGAGCGTCACTCCGTAAGGTTCCGGGATGATATATCCTTTTGAACCAATATGAGTCATGACTGTCTTTGCTTTTTTAGACTTCATCCAGCCGTCTAAATGCTTTAGCGTAAAGCGAATTTCTTCTAACAAAATGCCAATCTCAGAAGCATACGCTTCTATTTCTGATTTGTTTAAATCTTTTTTCAACGCCTCCATAATTACTTCTTCATTGGATTTAATCATGGATTGCAAATCCTTTAGTGCCTGCACTCGCACGGCTTTGGACTTTGTCTTTTGTTCATAGAAGTACCGCTTTTGCTTTTCGACAATATTGCTGATAATGTTCTCATCTGTAACGTAATACTCACTATGCTTCATTTCTTCACCTCTTTGATCATAAACATTCTTTTTCAATTGTTGAAATTAATTCCTTTAATAGCCCTACCGCATCTTCTAATGCGAGTGAATAATAACGCTGCGTTCCTTTTTGCTCAATACTTACAAGCTTTTGGTCACGTAATATTTTTAAGTGATGAGAAACTGCTGGTCGAGAGAGGGTTGATTCTTTTGCGATTTCATTGACCGTTAGCGGTTCCTTTTCTGCTAATAATAAAATAATGTCCTGTCTCGCTGAATCGCTTAGTGCTTGAAAAACAGGAATACTGGATCGAAATAATTCCACTGCGCGTGTACTCATGCTACCTATCCTCTCTTACTTAACTTCTTGCATACTTCTTACAACTTTTGTAATAAGCTTACGTGGGAAAAACCTCGGCAGCATAGTTGCTACTTTAAACTTTGCTCCAAGTATAATAATCGTTTTCCCTCTCATGAATTGTTCATAACCTACTTTCGCTACATCTTCCACATGGAGAGCCCCTGATTCAAATAATTTTGAGCCACTTAAATTAGCTCGGTCACTAAAGCCCGTCTTAGTAGGCCCCGGGCAAAGCGCACTAATGGTTATATTAGTATCTTTCAACTCATTCTCCAACGCTTCAGTAAACGATAAAACATAGGCCTTTGTTGCATAGTAAACAGCCATCAATGGTCCAGGTAAAAAAGAAGCTACTGATGCAATGTTAAGAATTCGCCCTTGGTTACGCTCCACCATTTCTGGTAAGAATAGCTTCGTTAAATACGTGAGCGTTTTTATATTTAAGTCAATCATATCTGCTTCTTCAGCCCAAGATGTCTCGATAAATGTACCATATAAACCGAAGCCAGCATTGTTGACTAGAAACTGAACCGTAATACGTTGTTGCTTTATTTCATCGTAAAGCTTTAACGCCTCTTTTTGTTTAGAAAGATCTTTTATACTAATTAAAACAGAAATTGAATAGTTATTTTCAAGCTCTTTCTTTAACTCTTCCAACTTTTCTTTACTACGTGCTACTAATACGAGTGAATAGCCATCTTCCGCAAAATGATATGCCAATTGTCTTCCAATTCCACCTGACGCACCTGTAATCAAAGCATATCCTTTTTCCATTTAAAACAGCCTTGCGTTTATATGTTTAAAAACTTAAACATTTGAACATATCTTATCGAACTTAGTTTATACTGTCAACTTTTTATACATACGAGCATTTTACAAATTTCTCTTTTTGTTTACATAAAAGGCTAATGTCGTCTAGTTTTGACAACCTTTGTCACCTAGCAGGAAAAATTAGTTAGATATGGTGAATACAACATACAACGAAAATCAAGCTAATACATACTTTTTATTAGGAAAGAATTAGAGGAGGAAAAAAAATGACTGAAATTTATACAATTAAAGCTGTATGTGACCGCCTAGATATAGATCGTCGCACATTAAAAGGGTGGGAAAGTTCCTTACAGGGTTATTTATATATTGAGAGAAGAGATGGAGCACGTGTATATACTGAGGACAAAATTGAGTTGCTCAGTGATATTAACCAGCTATTTGCGGAAAACTGCACCTTAGATGAAGTGAAAGAATACATACAGCTAGTGAGCCAAGAAACGCAGACGGTCTATGAAGAAGCTGCTCCTACAGTTGACGAAGTGTCGTCTGCAGAGACGAACGAAGATGTAGAGTCAAAATCCCTTGAGAAACCTGAAGACAGAATTGAGGAAATAGATGAAAAGAAAACTCACCCGCCTATTGAAGAACCAATTACTGAAGAGAAAGCGAACGTGTCTAATGAAGAGCTACTAAACAAACAAAGTCATCTTCATGCTAATGAATCAGAACCCGTCTCTTCTAATGACGTTATCGTACAAGAACGAGAAATATTGCAAGGAGAACTTGTAGAAGCGGTGCGACGCTACGAGGATGTTTTTGAAGTATTAAATTCATTTAAAGATGATTTATTAAAAGAAATGCGTGAAGGAATGCGTAACGAAGTACGTGAAGAAATTGTTGGTGAAGTAAAAAAAGAGCTTGAAAAAAGCGCTAATCAAACGTACGAAATGGTTGAAACGGTGGGAGCTGTTATCTCTGAGTCTTCAGAACGTAACGCTAAAGAAGTCGAGAATATGTCTAAGAAAATTATCCGTGCCAATGAAAGAGCATTGGATGAAATCTCGTCCATTATGGATGAACAGTCTCATACCGCAGAGCAAAGCGCTGAAGAAATGAAATTGTATATGAAAGATATCGTAGCGAATGCCGATGAATCATCAAAAGAGATGCAATATTTACTTGATCGCTTTTCTAGCAATTCTACCGTTGCAATGAATCAAGTTAAATTTATGGTCGAAAAGCTCTCTAATTCTTCTAGCCATACGACAGAAGAACTGCGAGATTTAATTGATTCCATGAATGAAGAACGCGTTTACTATTTGAAAGAAATGGAAAAGGAAAGAAAGCTTCACCGCCAAAATGTGTCTGAGCGAGAAGAAATGTTCAATGATTTTGTTCAAACATTTCGCCAAACAGCTGCTGCTGATATGAAAAGAAAGCGAAAGTGGTGGAAGCTCTTTTTATCATAATAAGGGGCTGTCTAATAAGTCCCTCTAAATAAAACAGGTGGAGAAAAACGCAATGTTTTTCTCCACCTGTTTTTATATATTTTCGATCACTAGTGTTGCATAAATGTTGACGCAATTTTCAGTTTAATGTTTTTTCCTGTTTAGAGCCAAAAAAG
>NZ_JBXDLD010000020.1:0-23865 GCF_056820425.1 Priestia sp. KCTC 13724
TGTTTCACTATAAAAAATGAAAAGAGCCTCAGATTGACGAGAACCTTACAGGTTTCTCGTCAATCTGAATAAAAAGCGCTCAGCTGAGCGCTTTTTTCTTGTTTAAAGTGACTCGTTGACGAGTTTGGCGATACCAAATGTAAAAGAGGGTGGTAAGACCAACAGAGACCATTCCAAAAGCAACCGTCATTAATTGAAAACCAATGCTATCTAGCAAGAAGCCCGTTGTTAGAAGCACAACTTGAAAGACGATACGTTCAAGCATATTACGGAACGAAAAGAAGCGACCGTGAAAGTCTTTTGGTACGGTTGTTTGAAAAATCGTTGCTGCAACAGGGAAAAAACAGCCGATAGCAAAGCCGAAAATTGTGAATACGATGATAGTAATAAGAGAATTTGTAGCCATGTAGAGCATGAGTTGTGAAACCCCTACAAATAATGAAAAAACAAATAAGATTTGCACTTGGCTTATATATTTCGTGAGTTGTTTAACAGTAAACGCACCGAGCATAAATGCAATTCCTTCAGCTGTATAGATCCAACCTTTAATAGCTGCGCTGTCTTGAAGCTCACTAATGTTAATGACAATTAAGTTAAAGCCACCAATAAATAATAAAGGAATCAACAGCATGATAAGCGTAATTGAAACAATAGGCTCCTGCTTAATCATTGGGAATAACGTGCTAAAATCCCGCTTTTCTTTTACATGTTCCCCAACCTTCGACACGCTGTCATCGTCAACTTTTAATAGCATCGTTAATAAAAATAAAGCGAGATAAGCAGCGAATGAAAAGAGGTAAAGCGTATGTAAAGGCATGATCATTAAAAGAGCACCGCCCAATGCTGTACCTAAAATTCTAGACAGCGTAGAAACATTCATGTATACGCCGTTTAGCTGAAGTAATTCTTTTTCATCTACAACAAGGGGAAGGGTAGCCTGCAGAGCAGGAAAATAGAATGCAGCAGAAATTTGAATTAAAATAAGGAAAACAATCATCCAGCCAAGTGAATCAGTTGCTAATGCAAGCAGCATAAATAAGACGCTGATTGTTCGAAGCAATCCGGCTGCTAGCATTACTTTCTTTTTATGTAATTGGTCAGTAAGCTTTCCAGCAAGAGGGCCGAGGGCAACCCCAATGACAATTCCAATGGCTAAGATAATTGATTTCATAAAATCAGAAGGGATTTTAGCCTGCATAAACTCTAGATTGCCGATAATCCCCATCCATAGACCTAATCCAGCGATTAGCTCACCCAACAGCAAAATCCATACATTGCGATTTTTCCACATAATATCGTTCCCCGATCATTTTAGTAAGTATGTCGACAAAGTACTTCGTGTTTCTAAATGAATCTACACACTGAATCATATCACAAAACATCTTCTTGAATGGTAAAAAAGGATATAAAATGGTCTCATTCCTATTATTCTCATTCTTTTCTTGTAACGTTTATAACGCTATATTTACAGTTATATTACTAGTGATTTTAATAGAATGGAAAAAGAGAGGGGAAAAGTGAGGAATACCAAGGGCTAGCGATATATTAAAAAAATTACAAAAAACTCTAGTTAATTTTGGTAACGGAAAAGCGGTTGATTGAATCTATGAATCCATGTAACAATGAATATGCAACGCGAGATTAGCAGATTCATTCTGTAGCGTAGCTGTCTACAAATACAGATATCTTTCAAGGAGGAATTTACAACATGAATAAGAAGTTCCGTATTGCTACAATCGCAGGTGCCGTTTCAATCGGCTTATTAACAGCAGGACAAGCTAACGCAGCTGCACCTGACTGCAACACACCAAAGCAAATTACTATTAAAGATGCTCAAGCAGCACAAAATATAAATGTCGATGAGTTAGTAAAGAAATACAATGCTCAACTACAAAAAGCTGAGGCGGCAGCACCAGCTAAGAAAGAAGCACAGCCAAAAGCTGAAGCAGCACCAGCTAAAGAAGCAGCACAGCCAGCTCAGCAAGCTGAAGCAAAACCAGCAGAATCTAAAGATTCAAAAGCTGAAGCAAAAAACGTAAGCGAGTTTGAACAACAAGTAGTTACATTAGTAAACGAAGAGCGAGCGAAAGAAGGTTTAAAACCACTTGAGCTTGACACAGAACTAAGTGACGTAGCTCGTGAAAAATCAAAAGATATGATGGATAAAGGTTACTTTGACCACACTTCACCAACGTACGGTTCACCATTTGATATGATGAAGCAATTTGGCATTGAATATTCATCTGCAGGTGAAAACATTGCAAAAGGTCAAAAAACACCTGAAGAAGTAATGGAAGGCTGGATGAACAGTGATGGCCACCGTAAAAACATCATGAACCCTGATTTCACTCACATCGGTGTGGGTTTTGTTGAAGGAGATTCAACTTACTGGACACAAATGTTTATTTCAAAATAATTCATGACACAAGAAAGCAAGCAGAAGAAAATCTGCTTGCTTTTTTATGTTTTTTATTAAAGAAAGTCGGGTAAATTAATGTCATAAGACAAGGAAAGGGTGCGATGCGCATGAGAAGAATTTTAAAAAAAATCATAGTAGCTGTATTCCCTATTTTAATGAAAGAAGGCTACCAGTACTATAAAAACCGCAAGAATCGTTCAACAACGTCTACGCGTACGTATAAATAAAAAACTCACTCTCATTACGAGAGTGAGCTTTTTTGTGAATTAATTCGCTTCTATATCAATATGTTTAAAGCTCATAAAGTCAAAAAGTCCTTTATCCGTTAATTTTAAGCATGGGATAACGGGTAAGCTTAAAAAAGATAAAGTAAGCAATGGATTGAAGGCATCGCTAATATCTAATCCTTTTAACGCTTCATGTAGAACGTGAAGCTCTTTGTTTACTTGTTCGTAAGATAGAGGGGACATGAGGCCTCCAATTGAAAGTGGAAGAGAAGCAAGCACTTGTTCATCCTTTACGAGTACAATTCCACCTTGGGTTTTTTCCATTTTTTTAATGGCCATCAATAAATCCCGGTCATTTGTACCAACAGCTACAACATTGTGAGAGTCGTGAGCAATCGTTGTTGCGATGGCTCCGTCTTTTAATTGAAACCCTTTGACAATCCCAAGGCCGATATTGCCCGTTTGGTGGTGGCGCTCGGCCACGACTAATTTTAAATGATCTCTCTCTGTATCAATCGTGAACGTTCCGTTTTCAACTACTACTTCTTCCACTATGTGGTTGGTAATAAGCTGGTTTGGAATGATTTCAATAATATTTGCTTTATTGTTCTTCATGTTAATTTGCAGCTGTTCAATGGAAATAGATTTCAAATTTACCGAGTGCATCAAGTCTTTAGGCTCGTTTGTTTCATTAGCCGGTTCAACGACAAGCTGGCCGCTTTTGGCCACTACTTCTCCATTTGTAATAACCGTTGACGCATAAATATTTTCTAGTTCATCAAATAGCATGATGTTTGCTTTGTATCCAGGAGCAACAGCACCTTGTTGCGCTAAACCGTAGCACTCAGCTGCGTTTAATGATGCCATTTGGATTGCCATAAGTGGGTCCAAACCTTCGTTCACTGCAAGGCGAACGTTGTGGTCAACAGATCCTTCGGCTAGCAAATCATCTAGATGCTTATCGTCTGTACAGAATAAGAATCGTCGAACGTTGCGCTCATTAACAGCCGGCAGCAACTGCTTCAAATCTTTGGCAACAGAGCCTTCACGGATAAGGACGTGCATGCCACGCTGAACGCGCTCGAGTGCTTCATCAGCTGTTACGCATTCGTGATCCGTTGAAATGTGAGCTGTTCGATAAATATTAATCCCTGTTGCATCCAATCCGGCTCCATGGCCATCGATTACGCCTTGATGATCTTTGGCTGCCTGAAGTTTAGCAAGCATATCATCGTTCGCATCACGGACAGCAGGAAAGTCCATAACTTCCGCTAAACCAATCACGCGTTCATGATTGAAAAAAGGTCGTAAGTCCTCTGCTTTTAAGACAGCTCCAGAGCTTTCAAACGGAGTAGCTGGAATGCTTGATGGCAAGTTAATAAGTACTTCAAGCGGAAGGTTTTCAGAGTTTTGGAGCATAAATTCAATGCCTTTTTCGCCTGAAACGTTGGCAATTTCATGAGGGTCAGTTACGACAGTGGTAACGCCTCTCGGTACGAGAAGCTTTGCAAACTCTTTCGGTGTGACCATTGATGACTCAATATGAACGTGGCCATCAATGAAAGTGGGTGAAACATATTTACCAGTCGCATCAATTGTTTCTTTGCCATCATAGTGGCCAAGGCCAACAATCATTCCGTCTGCAATAGCGATGTCTGCTTCAAGAATACTTAATGTAAACACATCGATAATACGTCCGTTTTTTATGACTAAGTCAGCTGGAATTTGTTTATTTGCAACAGCAATTTGCTTTTTAAGTGAATGGTTTGACATAATGGTTTATCTCCTCTCATTGTGAAACAATGAAGGACTAAAAAGAGTAGAACACCGCTCGGAAGTAATATAGAGGTATAAAAATGTTCAACTCTCGTAGTCCAACTATTTACGGTAGTTTGGTAGAAACTCTTGGACCCTATTTCCAAGATTATACGAGTGTATGCTTATAGGTATTGCGATACATTGTATCTGTATTTTGAGAAGTCGTCAATTACTATTGGAAAAGAAAGACTTTTGCGAATATTCTACTCGTATAATGTTTTAAAGAAAAATAAACGAATGTCGTGAAGTTGGAAGAAGTGATGTGGGTAAGAAAAAGCCGCCAATGTACAGAGCAGGCATTGACGGCGTTTGTGAAGCTTAAGCTTACTTGCGTAACGCCCCTAATTCTTCTGCAATTGCTTGCATTTCACTTGGACTGAATGAGTCTTTACGCATAACCATTTCATATAAATATTTTAAATCCTCGTACATTTCTTCATCAAAAGCATCGCCTTTAATTGCACCGATGTTTAACATGCGAAGCTTTTCGCTAATTTGATCAATCATAAACGTAATGTTTTCTGGAGACTTTACTGATAAATCCACTATGTTCATCCTTCCGAGCTTTTTTCTCATTGTAACATGTTTTGATAAGAAGAACACTGTGTTGTCAAACTCTTTGACCAAAAACAGGGTTTTCTTAAATGAAAAGGCTTGTATATAATGTTTGTAATAAGAGAAAGGAGTCGAAACTATGGTTAAAGTACTATTTGTATGTCTTGGCAACATCTGTCGCTCTCCAATGGCAGAAGCAATCTTTCGAAAGTTCGTAAAAGACAAAGGGCTCGAACAGCAAATTGAGGTTGATTCAGCCGGAACAGGAAACTGGCATGAGGGCAAGCCACCTCATGAAGGAACGCTTCGTATTTTAACGGACAATCAAATTGACGTTACAGGTTTAACAGCGCGCCAAGTTATTGAAGAAGATCTTAATCAATTTGATTATATTATTGGCATGGACGCTGAAAACGTGGGGAACTTAAGACGTATGGCTGGACATCATCGTGATGTACGCATTGAGCGTCTGTTAGATTATGTTCCACATTTGTCCGTTGAAAATGTTCCTGACCCTTATTATACGGGGGATTTTGATGAGGTATACGGCCTGGTTACAGCAGGATGTAAGCAGTTAGTAGAAGAAATCATAAAAGAGCAGAAATTAAGCTAACTAAACAAGAGGAGAGTGGGAGTATGAGTCAAGGAAAAAGTAAACTTCTTGAAGGGATTATTATTGGAGCAATAGCTGGTGCTGCAATTTCAATGCTTGATAAAAATACGCGTAGAACGGTTATTGAAAACAGTAAAGCTGTTAAAAATAAGACGGTACATATGATTAAACATCCAGATGAGGTAAAGCAAAATCTTCAAGAAAAATATGCTGCTGTGCGTGAAACAATTGAACAAGTATCCGATGACGTTTCGTTTTTAACGACACAGGTGGAACAGCTTAAGAAAACAACTCCCCAGGTATTAGACGTAGTAAAAACAACAAAGGAGACTTTCTCACATAAGTATGGCCAAGATGAACAGAAATAATTGAGAGGTGAGCATATGGCCGACACAACAAAGATTGTAGCTTTTATAAAAGAATTAGCAGCTCGCATTCATAACGATGAACTGCCAAGCCTGTCAGCGGAGCTAGCATACTATTTGCTTTTGTCGCTTTTTCCGTTTCTAATCTTTCTCATTACGCTCATTGGTTTTTTGCCCGTTCAAGCACCTGATTTATTGGAGCTTGTTGAAAGCTTTGCGCCAGATCAAGCAATGAGTATGATTGAAAATAATCTAGATAATATTATTGGCTCTCATAACGGAAAGTTGTTATCGTTTGGGATCATCGCGACAATGTGGTCAGCATCTAACGGAATTAATGCCATTGTGCGAGCATTTAACCGTGCTTACCATGTGCAAGAGAATCGTCCTTTTCTAGTGGCAAGAGGCATGGCTGTATTACTAACGTTTGCGATGATTTTCGTGATTATTGTGGCGCTGTTATTACCTGTGTTTGGTCATATGGTCGGCTTTTATCTGTTCTCAACCTTCGGATTATCTGAAACCTTTTTATCATTATGGGCTGCTTCTAGATGGATTATTAGCGGTATTATCCTGTTTATTGTCTTTATGGGTTTATACTATTTTGCTCCTAACAAGCGCTTGACTTTAAAAAACGTTGTACAAGGAGCTGCTTTTGCAACAATTGGTTGGACGGTTGTGTCGTTTATTTTCTCATATTACGTTAATAATTTTGGAAACTATACGGCAACGTACGGGAGCTTAGGCGGCATTATTGTATTGTTGATCTGGCTGTATTTGTCAGGAATGATTATTGTCATTGGTGGAGAAATTAACGCCATTTTTTATGAGCGAAAAAAAGCAATCAAAGCATAAGGCGACCACTCTATTTGCATATATTGGTATGAAACGAAGAGTAGGAAGCAGGCATACTAATGGTGAAATGAAAGGGGGATTTACCATGACAAAACATACGAAAAAAGACGGAAGCAACACGAAACAAAACAAAAAAGCCATCCAAAGCATAAGACAAGTAATAGCCAAAATGGGCAAAACGGCTACCATTAAGGAATATGCTTTTATAAAAAAAGAGGCCTGGTGAAGGGCCTCTTTTTGTGTTAAGACTTTAATAAGCGCAGTCCGTTTAGGATAACAAGAATTGTGCTTCCTTCATGCCCAATAACACCAAAAGGCATATCAAGAACTTGAAGGAAGTTTGACGAAATTAATAAGAAAATAACGCTGATTGAGAAGATGACGTTTTGCTTAACAATGCTGTTCATTCTCTTAGATAATTTAACAGCATCGGCAATTCTTGATAAATTGTTTTTCATTAGTACAACGTCAGCTGTTTCTAACGCGACGTCTGTCCCTTCTCCCATCGCAATTCCAACATTAGAAGTAGCAAGAGCTGGTGCGTCGTTAATTCCGTCTCCAACCATCGCTACAGTCGAATATCTCTCTTTTAATTCTTTTACTTTGTCAACTTTTGCTTCAGGCAAGCATTCGGAAATATATTCATCTACCATGCATTCTTTTGCGATTGCTTCCGCTGTTTTTTTACTATCTCCTGTAATCATGACGGTGTGAATGCCAAGTGATTTCAGTACTTTAATGGCTTCTACTGCTTCTGTTCGTACAACGTCTTTTAATGCTAAGATTCCAATAACCCCGTGTTCATCTCTTGCATAAACAACGGTTTTCCCCTCAGAAGCAAGATCTACCGCAGCTCCGTTTTTAAACGAAGTGGCATCATCTTTGCCAATGAAATCTGCTTTTCCAATCTTCCATTGCTTACCTTGGACCGTTCCAATAACACCAAAGCCTGGAACATCTTCAAGAGATTCAGGTTGAAGTAGCTGAAGATTCCTTTTGTCTTTTGCGAACTGCACAATTGACTGAGCAAGCGGATGGTTTGACTGACGCTCAATGGAAGCAATTTTAATTAAAAACTCATCTTCAGAAACGCCGTCACGAACGAGTACATCTGTTACCTCAGGCTTTCCTTTCGTAAGCGTCCCCGTTTTATCAAACGCCACTGCGTTTAAATGGTTTAATCGCTCTAAATGGACGCCTCCTTTAAATAAGATTCCTTTACGAGCTCCGTTCGAAATAGCTGAAAGCGAAGCTGGCGTAATGGACGCTACAAGTGCGCAAGGAGAGGCAACAACAAGTAAAATCATTGCTCTGTAAAACGTTTCAGTCCAGCTCCACCCAAGAACATAGTGAGGAAGGAACAGCATGATGGCAACAACAGAGAGAACCACTTTTACATAGGTTCCTTCAAAGCGTTCAATGAATAGCTGAGAAGGTGATTTTTCGCTTTGAGCACTTTGTACAAGCTGAATAATCTTTTGAAACAGTGTTTCCGTACTTGGCTTTGTCATTTTAATGACGATAGCCCCTTTTAAATTTACTGTACCAGCAAACACTTCTTCATCAGCCGCTTTTAAAACAGGAACGGATTCACCCGTGATAGCTGCTTGATCAATCGTTGTTTCACCTGATAAGACAATGCCATCTACCGGTACACGTTCACCAGGCTTCACAAGCAACGTATCGTTCACTTGTAGTTCAGAGATGGCTACGACTTCTTCATGATCTCCGTTTAAGCGCGTTGCTTCTTGAGGCTGTAAATCCATTAAAGCACTAATTTCACGGCTACTTTTATTCATGGTGTATGTTTCAAGCGCTCCGCTTAGTGCAAAGATAAAGATAAGCATGGCACCTTCTGTCCAGTAGCCAATCACAGCTGCACCAATGGCTGCAATAATCATCAGCATTTCCACGTTTAGTTCTTTATTTTCAATCGTTTCCTCAATACCTTCTTTAGCTTTGGCAAATCCTCCAATAACATAAGCCAGAATGAATAACGTAATAGATAAGGTCGAAGCATCTTGTTTTGATAAAAGCCAAGCAACTAAAATAAGCACGCCGCTTGCAAGAGCAGCAATCAATTCACCGTGTGTCTGCATGCCAGCAAGAAATGAAGAAGTCGATTGGTTCTCTTGTTTTTTTGCTAATGTTTGTTCCATAAAAAGCCTCCTATAATGTAGTAGTTGAGAAGAATAATCACAATCATTACCCCTAAAAAAGCACAAAAGCTGCCATCTCAGCGATAGCAGCACGTCTTACAATTGTTATAAAGTTTTTTTGAATATATTAGTAACAAAAGTATAACATGGAATAGCTACAGAAGGAATAGTGAAAATGGCGCTTATAACCTAAAAAGAGTATATGCGCTCACATGTCTAAGTGTTCTTCATATAGTCGGTATGCGGATGAATAAACATGCTCAATATCAGCATCCGTCATGTACATTAACGTCTCACGATCAAACCCCTTAATTGTTTCAATAAACATAATCATATTCTTGCGCTCTTGTCTGCTCATTGTTATTTCTCCTCTCATTCTGTTTTAATACAGATTATTATTATTAATTGTATTATATAACAGTTTTCTGAATTTTGTGTAGCTTTTTTTTGAAATTAGGCTTATTTTTTTAAAATTGTTGATTTAGCCTAGAAATTGCAGACGCTGTATCTAGTTTTAAACGATTAAATATAAAAATAATGAAGCGAAGGAGCGTGCGACTCCGTAGTAATGAAAACAGTATTTCTGGAAATAGTAACAGTTGACAAATATTTTTATTGAATTTACAATCATGTATATGAGCATATGCTCATATAATGTCATATGTTGTGGAAGGGGAATCTTTAATGAAGAGAGAAGACCATCACTTTTTATCAGACAGAACAGTCGACGAAGCATCTCGCATGCTAAAAGCTATTTCTGATCCGACACGAATGAAAATTTTATATTTACTATTTCAAGAAGAATGTTCCGTTGGCCATATGACAGAAGTATTAAATATTTCACAATCTGCTGTATCCCACCAGCTAAGCTATTTGCGAAATTTACGATTAGTGAAATACAGAAGAGAAGGAAATACATACTTTTACACATATGCAGACGAACATGTTGTAGGTATTTTAAATCAAGTGATTCAGCATATTGAATGCGTGCATGAAGAATAGGGAGGAGATTGAATGAGTCACCACCATCATCACCATCACGGCCATGATCACCATGGTCATCAACACTTTGATATGCAGCGTGAAGGCAACCAAAAAGGATTGCTTATTGCTTTATGTATTACAGCGGGTATCATGATTTTAGAATTCATTGGAGGACTTGTCACAAATAGCTTGGCTCTTCTATCAGACAGTGGTCATATGCTTTCGGATACAAGTTCATTAGCACTGAGTCTTGTAGCCATTTGGTTTGCAAACCGTGCAGCTTCATCTGAAAAAACGTACGGGTATTATCGCTTCGAAGTATTAGCTGCCTTGTTTAACGGAGTAACTCTCTTTGTTATCGCAGGTTTTATTATTTATGAAGCATATGAACGAGTATTAAATCCACAAACGGTTGCGAGCGGTACAATGATGATTATTGCAGCCATTGGTTTAGGTGCTAACCTGCTTAGTGCGTGGTCGCTGCTACGACAAGGGGACGTAAAGGATAACGTTAATTTGCGAAGTGCATACCTACACGTGTTAGGGGATGCTTTAGGCTCTGTGGGAGCATTAGTTGCCGGGCTGCTCATGCTTTTGTTTAATTGGTATATTGCCGATCCTATTATTTCCGTTGTGGTTGCACTCCTAATTCTAAAAAGTGCGTGGGGAGTATTAACTCATAGCTTTCATATCCTAATGGAAGGTTCTCCTGCACACGTAGATATAAATAAAATCAAGGAACTACTTAAAGAAATTGATGGCGTAAAAGGTGTTCACGATATTCATGTATGGACGATTACATCGGGACTTCATTCTTTTAGCTGTCATTTACAAGTAAGTGACGACCAGGACTGCCAGGCTATTTTACAAAAAGCGCTGAACTTAGTGAACGAGCAGTGTGGCATTGAGCATTCGACGATTCAAGTTGAGAAGTCGGGACTGGAGCATGGTGAGCTGAAGGTATAGAGGAGAATAGAAAGAGTTTGGGACATAACAAAATGATTGCTTCTAAGAGACGAACACTAGCTGTTCCAATCTTTTTGGTTTGTCTGAACACGTTCGTTCCATTGCGCTACGGCCACTCGCTTTCCGCGGGGAGGAACCTGAGCTTCCTCGCTGCGCTGCGGGATCTCCGTTTTCCCTCTCTTTCCCGCAGGAGTCGAGTGTCCTACGCTCCATTCCACCCTGTTTCCAACATTGTTTTCACAATCAACAAAAAACCTGAACGATTAAAAGTGAGAAACTCTCAATCGTTCAGGTTTATCATTAGCTGAATTACTTATGTCCCAGCCTCCTTTTCTATTCACTTTGACAAAGTAGTCTCTTTATACGTCTGCACCGATGTACTAAATAAAAAGATACATAGGAAAATTAAAAACAATACAGAACTAATAATGACAAAAAAGCTTAATCCTTCAAACAATCCGATAAAGGTTCCACCTAGGTACGGTCCCGCTAAGCTTCCAACGCTAAAGGCAATTCCACATAGCAAGTTACCTGTTGGTAGCAGCGAGCTTGGCATGAGATCCGTCATATAGCTAATTCCTAAGCTAAACGTAGAGCCAAGAAGCATACCTCCGATAAACAAGCAAGCTAACAGTGGAATCGTTGTTGATTCTAGTAGCGTTGCCAGTAAAAACGCTCCAGAGCCTAAAAACAAAATCCAGTGAAGAACGAACTTTCGTCCATGTTTATCACTCAGCATACCAAGGGGAAGCTGAAATATAATGCCACCGACTGCAAAAGAAGTCAGCAGGAGTGAAATAAATTCTACGTTTAGGCCAATTCGTAATCCATAAATAGGAAAGATACCATTTAGCGAAGACTCTAGAAACCCATAGCCGAGTGGTGGTAAAAAAGCAATCCAGCCGTATTTGATGGCTTTGGAAAAGCGCTTCATTGTTGCAGTAAAAGACATTGTGCTTACTTCTTCGTCACCCGTTGGAATCTCATTTTTTAATAAAAATAAAAATACCCATGTGACTAAGCAAATGAAAGCTGAAAAAATAAATGGTAACGTTTCACTCACGTTAACTAAATTGGCCATTAAAGGACCGACTGCAAAGCCAATACCAAAAGAAAGGCCGTACAGTGAGATGTTGCGTCCGCGCTTATCTACAGGTGAAAAGGCTGTAATCCACGTTTGCGTTGCAAAGTGAAGAGCGTGATCCCCAATTCCAATCGCGAGACGAAGCAAGAACCAAAACGTAACGGATTTCCAAAGCGGAAACAAAAAGAGGGATAAAATGACTAAAGCTCCTCCCCACATAATGATAGGTTTGTAGCCATGCTTTCGTAAGAGTGACTCCATAAATGGAGAGGCTAATAAAATACCAATGTACAGTCCAGCGGCGTTTAATCCGTTTAAAGTCGATGATACCCCATCTTTTTCAAAGATAATGGCAATGAGGGGTAGAAGCATACCTTGACTAAAGCCAGAAATCGCTACTAGACTAACCAAAATCCAAAATCGTGTTCGCAACGTTTTGTTCATATAAGTGACCTCGTTTTAAGATGTTTTTTCTCCACGTATAATCCTATAGAACCTATCTGAAAATGACAATAAGCGAACTTAATTATTTGAGTGTTATTCCATTTCGTGATATAACGAAGTAAAACCCTAGGAGGTATTTTAAAATGGAATTTAAAATGCAGGAAGTTGGTTTCTCAACAGATTTACCGTTTGGAAATTTGCAGGTGGCAGGAGATGATGAATACGGCTTTCGTCCTTTTCAATTAATGGTTTCATCCATTGCGGTTTGTAGCGGTGGCGTTCTTCGCAAAATATTAGAAAAGAAGCGCATTGCGGTTAAAGATATTCACATTTCAGCAGACGTGACGCGCAACGAAAAAGAAGCAAATCGCATTGAAAGCATCCATTTACACTACAAAATTAGCGGGGAAAACCTTCCGCACGATAAAATCGAAAAGTCAATTGAGCTTGCTAGAAAGAATTGCTCAATGCTTCAATCTGTTATTAACAGCATTGAGGTAACGGAATCATTTGAATTAGTCGCATAAGCTTGCCCCTCTCAGATTGAATTTGAGAGGGGTTTTTTTGTTTCCGTAATTATTCTTGTGCTGTTTCATGTAAAATAAAGGTTCAATTTTGACTAAAATCCATCTATAATAAAAAAGATGTTTGGAATATATTTCTATATATTGTGAGGTAACACGTTTGGAAACCTAGGACTGGGACCTAAAAAGAAGAGGAGTTTGATATCATTTGGTTAAATTAAAAGATTTTACGATTGATTTTGACTGTACGAAAGGGATACCTTTTTTCCAAGTTCATCAGAACAATAGAATTCGGTTTGATCTTTATGAAATATCGCTGGCTGATTTTAAAAGCATCATTAACGAAGTCTTTCAGGAGAGAAAAGACATCAATGCTATTTTTATTTCGCAATATATTTTCAATGGAAAGCGCCAATCAGCTAAGTCCAAAGTTGGTCGAATTCTGCAGCTGAATAATTGGCAAGAACACGTAGTAGCGGAAGATGAAAATAATGCAGTTGTCTATGCTTCTATCAAAAAACTAAGTTCTATCGATGTTTATAATTATTGTTTAAGTATCAGAAAAGGAAGAAGACCAGCGTATATCTCATTTTATTCGAATGACTATTTGTTATATGTAAGTACCGATGTTATTGATGTTATTTCCAATGATACTACTAACGTCGCTAAGTTAAAAGATGACTATAAAGGCTTGTATGATACGTATCATGAACATCAATAAGATACGCACCAACTCATATATGATAGGTATATAGAACTAATGGAAGATTGAAAGAAAAGGAAAAGACAAGTAAGATAGATTTGATTGCTAAAGGTTTCTTGAGATACTGATAGGACTATCGGTTGGTTTTAGGGCTTTGATTCGAAATACCAACTTTATCAATGTATAATTCAGTATGAATGAGATAATCGATGTATAGATAAGGGAGGATTTACCATGGGATTACTTATAGTTATTTTATTAGGCATAGCTATTTTATTGCTTATTTTATCTTTCAGAAAGACAAAACAATCACAAACTCATACAGACCAGCAGTTAGAACAGCTGACGTTAACAATTGGACAAGAAATGAATGAATTGAATGATCGCATCCGCACTCTTGAAATCGATGCAGCCATTACAGCAGAAAAATCAGGTGTATTAGGTCTAGAATCACCTGAGCGTAAAGATCTTCGCAATATGATTGACATGCATAAGCGCGGTTATTCGTTTGAAAGCATTGCAGGACGAATGAAAGGCTATACGCAACAAGAAGTGGAACAAATGCTGGCTCCTTACACGAAGAAGAAAGATGAAGGGAGCATGATGGCATAATGACACCGAATACGCTACGCAGCTTTGCTATGGGTTTACTTGTTGCAGCAACCGCAACGGGCATTGTATACTTGCTTGAGCCATCTTCAAAGCCAGCTTCTAAAGAGCTATCACAAGAAGAGATGCAAACGCAGTTAGAAGACAAAGGTTTTATAGTTCAAACCCAAGACGAACTGGACAAGCAGTTAGCTGATGCGAAAGCAGAAGCAGCACAGGAAGCTCAAAAAGAACCGAAAGAAGAAAAAGAAGAGCAACCAAAAGAAGAAGAGCCGGTTTATCGCACAATTATCAACGTGTCATCTGGTATGACGGCAGTTGATGTTGGTGAGGTTCTTGAAAAAGCTAAAATCGTAAAAAGCGGCTTTGAGTTCTACAAGAAGGTAGAAGGTCAAGGCGTGGAAAACAAACTTCGTCCAGGCACGTTTGAAGTTGATAGCGGCATGACGGAAGATGAAATGATTGCTGTGATTTTTAAAGGGTAACAAGAAAACTCTCTTAAGTAAAACTTAAGAGAGTTTTCTTGTTATGGTTGATTGAAGGGCTTGGCTGTTTCACTCACAATAGTAGGCTATTGTAGTGGTGTGGAAGTAACTTCTATATAAATTATACCTTCTTTGTACTAAAAGAAGCAATTGGGGTTTTTTACTAGATATCAAAACATATTATGTAACATACAACTCTCTTTGTGAGAGTTCTTAGCATATATTTTCATAACTTTAAGGTTATTATTTGCCATCAATAGGTTCTTTCTTCCCGTTTTATTACGCCAATTTACTTCTTCTCCTTAATCCCGTTACGATAAATATAGATTCGATTTATAAACTATATTTTTCATATAAGGGGGATTCAAATGAAAGCAAAAAAACATTTGCTAAAATGTGCTTTAGTAGCTGGTGTGATAATTTCTACCTCTACACCTTACGCTGCTTTAGCACAAGAGCCAAGTATCACGATGAGTGAAGCGGAACAAGTACTAAATAATTTATCAAAAGAACAAAGAGAAGCTTTACAACAACTTGAAATTGGACCTGGCTTTATTATTTCACCCGATATTAATACTACAACCCCAGAAAACGTTGAGATTATCGTTGAGTTTAAGCAAGATCCAGCAAAAGTAGAAGTGAAAAAACAAATGCTTAATCAAAAGAAAATCTCTTGAGGTACTGCAAAACAAAGAGTTGAACAGTCACATAAAGAATTCAAAACGTATATAGATCAATTAAAAACTAAGAAAAAAAGGCGGTATACGATCCAAGTAAGATTAACGTGAAGCATGAGTATAAAAATGCCTTTAATGGTGTAGCAATGAGCCTTCCTGGAACGGCAGTTGAAGAATTATTGAATTCTGGAGAAGTAAAAAGAATTTGGAGCAATGTTCAAATTCAACTTGAACTTCCTAAGTCAAAAGGGGAGAAAGCTACTCCTAAAATGATTGACAGCATTCCACAAATTGGAGTAGATAAGCTTCATGATGAAGGAATTACAGGTCAAGGTATTAATTTTCAAATGGTTATATATGAAATGAAGGACGATAATGAGAACTACTATACACTAATTGAAGAAACTATATTACCCTATTATCAAAAAAATAGGTTATTTTATTCTTGTTGAGCACTATGAAAGAAAGCTTTTTTACTACTACTCTGAAAAGGGAGATTTAAAGAAGGCAATGAAAATAGCTCATTCTTATATCGGTTCAAAAACAAGCTTTTATAATCACCATTAAAACTATACATAAAATTAGCTATATCTTACTTCTACAAATAAAAAGGTAAGCCTTTTCATCAGCTTACCTTCTACTGTCCGGTAGATTTTATCTTTTTGTTTAAGAAACAGACTGTTTTTTTGGTAGCTTAGGATTAGTAGAGATTTGAGTTTGTTTACTAGTAAGTGAAATAGTAACAAAAGAAATAAAGCTCGTAATCAGTCCGTAAACGATAGGTTCGGTGGCTGTAATACCTTGAACAACCAGTCCGATTAAGATGACTGCTGAGCTTAATAGAATAGAGAAGAAAGCAGCTTTGGACGTTGCCTTTCTCCAGAAGAAGCCAAATACAATTGGAAAGAACAATGAACCAGATAGCACTGCGTACGCCACATCTAATGCGACAAGAACGTCTTGAATCCATACGGCAAAGATCATGGTCACAACACCGGTAGCTAAGGTAGTAAAGCGAGATGCTTTTAAAAATATTTTTTCACTCATAGATGGGACAAGGGGCTTGATAATGTCATTGACGATTAAAGTAGAAGAGGCAAGTAGTGTTCCTGATGAAGTTGACATTAACGCAGATAATACGCTAGCAAGTACAATGCCTAAAATACCTGTTGGTAATGTTTCAAGAGCCATACTTGTAAAAGCTGTTTGTGGATCGTTTAAAGCAGGGATGGCTACAAAAGCACACATACCAATAATGCTAATAGCAATTGCGTAAAATAAACTATAAATACCAGCTCCTAAAGTCCCTAAACGTGCTACTTTTAATGTTCTTGCAGTAAACAACCGTTGCCAAATGTCCTGTGCCACCACCATTCCTAAGCAGAATAGTAGAAAGTATTGAAAAATTTCCATTCCTCCAATGCTACTAATACCAAAATAAGAAGTAGGGAGCTCTGCTTGCAAATTGCTCCAGCCGCCAGCTTTGGAAAGACTCATTGGTAACATAATAGCAAAAACCCCAATTGTCATAATAATGAATTGAACAATATCGGTCATTGTAACGGACCACATGCCCCCAAGAATAGTATAAGAAAGAGCAATAGTTCCTCCAATTATCATTGAAAACGTGAGATTCCATCCAAGAAGAACGTGGAGCACTGTTCCCATTCCAATTACTTGAGTTACTGATACCATCATTGCATAAATAGCCGCTACTAATGCGCTAATAACACCTGTTTGTGCATTATAGCGCTCTGTTAACATTTGACTAATTGTTAACACTTTTAACGAAAAAATCTTCTTTGAAAAAAAGATTCCCATGACGACTATTCCTAAACCAAGCATGGCAACTAGCCACAGTCCTGATAACCCAAATTCATAGCCAAGCCTAGCTGTTCCTATTGTGGATGCTCCTCCTAAAATCACGGCTGCTAAACATGCAAGATACATGGTAAACCCTAGGTTTCTGCCTGCTACGATATAATCTTCAGACGTTTTTGCTCGTTGAGAGCCTAAAATACCAACAAAGATTAACAGTAAAAAGTAAATAATAATAACCAAACCATCAACTGTATTCATCGATTCGCTCCTTTAGTAGAAGGAGAGAAGAAACTCTCTCCTTGGAATTAAGAATTCTATTATTCTACGGATTGAAACTCTTTTTTTGTTTTGGTTTTTTTCGCTAATGCCACAAGCGTCACAAATTCATAAAGAATGTTAGCAGCAGCTGCTGCTGTAATGTCTCCATGATCGTAGGCTGGAAGTACTTCTACTAAATCAAAACCTACAAAAGATAAGCCTTCAAGCCCTCTTACAAATGCCAATGCATCATCAATCGAGGCGCCTGAAACCTCTGGGGTTCCTGTTCCTGGCGCAAATGAAGGATCAAGAAAGTCAATATCAAACGTTAAGAAAACAGGACCTTCCTGTACACGAGTGTGAATCTTTTTAAGCATGGCTTCTACACCGTGTTTTTTATAATCATTTGTAGAGTACACGTCTAACCCTAGATTACGCGCATCTTCTAAATCTTCAGGTCCATACAAGCCGCCGCGCATTCCGATTTGCATGGAACGGGAGACGTCTATTAGACCTTCTTCAATAGCGCGGCGAAATACAGTACCATGATTATATTTTTTATCAAAGTAAGTATCCCATGTATCAGAGTGAGCATCGAATTGTAAAAGAGCTACAGGACCATGCTTTTTAACAATTGCTCGTAATTCTCCAAGCGTAACTGAGTGATCACCGCCAATTGAAATAGGAATAATATCTTTATTAACAATCTCTGTAATTGCTTCTTCGATATTTACGTATGTCTCCTCAATATATCCCGGAACGACATTAATATCACCGTAGTCGATACCAGAGACATAATCAAAAATATTAATGTTTTGTTCTACGTTATACGGACGAAGTAAAATAGAAAAGTCTCTTACTGCTTGAGGACCGAAGCGGGCTCCAGTTCTAAATGATTGACCTGAATCAAACGGAATACCCGTAATGACAAAGTCCATATCATAATCAAGCTGTTCAATATAAGGTAAACGCATAAACGTACGTGGTCCACAAAAGCGAGGAGATTCAAATGAGTTTTTTGGTTCATACTTAGCCATCAGTAAATCGCTCCTTTAATTAAATAGATTGTCCTTTCTTTTTTATATTGCAAATACTGTGCCAAGTTTAAAAACCTTAAAAAAACCTTATGAACAGCATCTTGATGCTTAATCCATAAGGTTGATTTGATTCGAAAATGAATTTTTTACGGTAATTTTAATTCATTTTTGAATTAATTTGATATTTGTGTAAGCGTCTAACAACAGTTGCTTGACTCATTTCAAGCTCTTTAGCTATATCGTATGTAGTTTTATTTTCCTTGGCAGCTTTTAGTAAAAAGTGCTTTTCTACTTCAGCTAAGGCCTCTTTTAATGTTAGGTCTTGGTTTAGGTAAATCGAATTTTTATGCTGAACAGGTGTTTCAGATGTGTGAATACCATACGAGAAATCTTCATTTACATGAATGATATCAGTAGGAGAAGTGACTACGAGCCGTTCAACGAAGTTTTCCAATTCCCGTACATTCCCTGGCCAGTCATAACCACTTAAATAATCAATGGCTTTAGGATTAAATGACTTTTGAACATAATACTGCCCATTAAAACGATCTAAAAACATTTTTAGTAAGCTATAAATATCTTCTTTGCGTTCTCGAAGAGGTGGGATGGTAATAGGAATTACATACAGACGGTAAAATAGATCTTCTCGGAACGTACCGTTTTTAACTTTTGCTTTTAGGTCTTGATTGGTAGCTACGACTAAGCGAAAATCAATCTTTTTTGTCTTTCCTCCTCCAAGACGTGTAATTTGTTTTTCCTGGAGTACTTTTAGCAACTTAGTTTGAATATCAAGTGGAAGTTCGCCAACTTCATCTAAAAAGAGAGTACCTTTATCAGCTTGTTCGATTAACCCTTTACGGCCTCTATGGTTAGCACCAGTAAAAGCACCGCTCTCATAACCAAACATTTCAGATTCAAATAGAGAGCTTGGAATAGCACCGCAGTTAACTTCAATAAAAGGACAAGCTTTTCGCTCACTGTTTTGATGCAAAGCGCGAGCAAAGACAGTTTTTCCTACACCGGACTCTCCTAAAAGAACGACATTAGCATCACTTGCAGCTACTCGCTCAGTAAGTTCCCAAACGTGCTGCATGTTCTTACTTTTAATTACCATGCCATTTCGAATTATTTCTTTTTCTTTGAGCTGTTGAATCTCAACTTCGTATTGCTTAAGTTGCTGTTGAAGATGTTCATAATCTTCTTTTAATCGTTTAAGTTCTGTTAAATCATGAGAGAAGCTAACAATTCGATACAGGATTCCTTTTTTATTAAAGATTGGGATGCCAGTTGCCATGATTAATCCACCGTCTTTGTTTCTTTGCATCAGCTGAACTTTCTTCTTTTTCTTTATAACGGCCAGCGTAACAGAAGGTGAGAATACCTGCTGTTTTTCAAGTTCATAAGCAGATTTTCCGATAATAGAGTTAGAGTCGTATCCATAGATTTCTTTACAGTTTTTACTTGCTTTTAAAATAATTCCATCGCTATCAGCTATCACTATATTATCATTTGAAGCATTTAAAATAGCTTCCATTTCCATCATTAAGCTTTCATAGTGTTCAGACATCATTCACATACCCCTTTGTGGAATGGTTTTTATATAGAATTTTCAGTTTATTAAACTATTTTATATATCTTTTTAGGGAAATGGCAATGTCTTTGAAAGAAGTGAACTTATTACTTTAGACTGGTGGATAAAAACATTGAAGCATCTTGGTTCATGAAAATACGTTCACCGTAATGAAAAGTGTGAATTGTCGTTGATGCAAATCCAACTTCCAGCAACAATTCTTTTAGTTCGCTGTGAGAGAAGCCATTATGAACTTTTGGATGACTAATTTTAGAATTTTTATCAAAATCCACAATAATGAGCTTGCCATTGTCATTTAAAAGAGTGAATAATTGTTGCAACACTTGCTTAGTTTCTGGAATGTGAAGAAGAACAAGTGACATTAAAACAATATCTGCTTTAACAGTAGGTACTTTCTTTGTGAAGTCTGCACAGAGCGTTTTGGCATTTTGAATATCGTTATAGGCAATTTTACCTTTTGCAATATCGAGCATTTGCTCAGAGGAGTCTACTAATAAAGCGGAATCGACTAAATCCGTTAGTTCTAAGCTGACAAGTCCGGTTCCACTTCCGTAGTCCAGTAATGATTTTGATTGACTATCTTTTAACTGAGTTTTTACCTCTTTAACAATAACCTTAGCTAATTCTATTCGGTCCTCGGTATCATATCGTTTGGCCATTTGTTCAAATGGGTTATTTTCCATATTTACCTCCATCTTTTATAACGTTAGATTGTATTATAGCAAAAGAATAAGGGGCAATACATGTATCTGTTTTGGTCAAACTAGCAGGTGATAAAAACCAATGATATACTTTCAATTATACTTACGCATTACATATACTAATGAAACAGAGGGGAAACAGATGAACATTACACAACGCTTGTTTGGAGAACTACACGGTCAAGAAGTGATGGCATACACGATGACTAACGATAACAATATGTCCGTAACGTGTATTAGCTTGGGAGGCATCATTACTAAAATTCAGGTGCCAGATCAAGCTGGAAAGGTTGAAAACGTGGTACTAGGTTATGATTCAGTAGAAGGCTACCTTCATAACACGGCTTACTTTGGGGCAGTTGTCGGACGGGTAGCAGGAAGAATCCATCCAGCTAAAGTGGAAATTGCCAATAAGACGTATGAGCTTTCAAAAAATGAAGGGGAGAAGCATCTTCATGGTGGAGACAAAGCGTTTAGCCACGTCATTTGGAATGCTGAAGTGAAAGAAAATCAGGATGAGGTAAGCGTTACGTTTACATATGATAGCCCAGACGGTGAAAATGGGTATCCAGGTAATTTAAAAGTCAGTGTAATGTATACGCTTACGAATGAGAATGAGCTCAAATTATCATATCAAGGGATTTCAGATCAAGATACGCTGCTGAATATGACGAACCATACGTACTTTAACTTAAGTGGAAACGTCAAAAGAGACGTTTTAGAGCATGAATTAACAATGAAGAGTGATGCTTTTTTAGAGCTTAACGATATCATGCTTCCTACGGGTGAAAAAGTAAACGTAACGGATACTGCGTTTGATCTTAGAGAAGGTAAGAAGGTTCGAGCGGGTGTAGAATCTCAGCATCCTCAAAATGTGAAGGTTGGCAATGGCTACGATCATCCGTTTTTACTGAGCGAGAATCAAAACGAAGAAATAACGGTGGTTGATTATGATAGCGGGCGTAAGCTTATTGTAGAAACAGACCAGCCGTGCGTCGTGTTATATACGGCGAATATGCTTGAAAATACAGGCATGATTCGCGATGTGAAAAGTCGTGAATACCTCGGTTTATGCTTAGAGACGCAGAATTTACCAAATGCTATTCATCATGCAGAATTTCCGTCTAGTGTATTAGAAAAAAACAAAGTTTACTCTGCAAATACGACGTATCGATTTGCGACGGTTGAGAGTTAACTATTAAAAAGCTCTGCGGGATAATGCTTCACCGCAGAGCTTATTTTTGTTGTTTTTATTGCTGAACGTAAACAGATACGGATCCACCGTTTACTTGGAAATTCCCCCATCCATCTGTATTAATCGTAATCTTATCTGTTCGATTACCTGTAATGTCGTACCAAACCTCACCAGCGTTTTGTTTTCCAACATACATCCATTTTGATCCGCCAGCTCCATCTGTAACAAGCGTTGCGAGACCAGATTTTTCTTTTGTGCTGTCTCCTTCTCGCGTCCAGCCAATTACGTCCCAGTGGTCCATATAATTGTGCTGCGTACCGTATGCGTAATCTTTACGAGCTTTTAATAGAGGCTCTATCTTTGTTTTTAAAGCTGGGATCTCATATGAACTGTTTCCTTTTGTACCGTACATGTCACCGTAAAATATGCTTGGGTAACCTTCTGCTCTTGTTAGGATAAACGCATAGGCTAGCGGTTTAAACCAAGGCTGTACAACGGATTCTAGGGACTGACCTGGCTGTGAATCGTGATTTTCAACTAACGTTACGGCCTTTGTTGGGTGTGCAGCAACAACCGTTCCGTTTAATAAATTTCTCATATCGTAATTTCCACCAGACTGAGAAGCATAATGGAAATTGTAGTGAAGAGGTGCATCAAAGACAGAATGGTTATAGTTTACCTTTGCTAGGTAGTTATTAATGGCATTCACATCGTTTTGCCAGTACTCTGCCACTGTAAACATTTCTTTTCCGGTTTTCGTACGAACATGGTTGACCCAATCCCCTAAGTAGGAATGCTTAATATGTTTCACTGCGTCTAAGCGAAAGCCGTCTAAGCCGACTTCGTTTGCGTACCATACGCCCCAGTTCTTCATTTCGTTCCTAACATCGGGGTGATCAAAATCAAGGTCAGCATACATTAAATAATCATAGTTGCCGTTTTCACTTGATACTTCCGAGTCCCACGCTTTTCCTGTTCCACGGAATTTAAAAATGCGGCTGGCGTTTCGTGATTGATCCCAGTCCGTTCCATCAAAATGATACCACTGCCATTTAAATGGACTGTGCGTAGTCCCGCGACCTGGAAAGTTAAAGCCAGTCCACGCTTGGATGGTATATTCATCTGAAGTTTCTTGATTTCGGTTAGAAGGGTTTACTTCAACTGCTGTTACGTTTTCAGTATAGTCAGCGCCACCTTTATGATTCATAACGACATCTCCATATACTTGAATGCCGTTTGATTTGAGAGTACTAACCGCTGATTTTAATTCTGCTTTTGTTCCGTACTTTGTTCGAATCGTTCCTTTTTGATTGAATTCCCCTAAATCATAGAGATCATAAGCGCCATATCCAACATCATTTTGGCTTGTACCTTTATAAGCAGGAGGTGTCCAAACAGCTGAAACACCTATGCTTTTTAAGTATGCCGCATCATTGCGCAATCGGTTCCAGTGTTGGCCATCATTGGGCACGTACCATTCAAAGTATTGCATCATCGTTCCGTTTTGCGCTGCTGCTTCCGCTTTATGATTCGGTGCAACCGTTGGCACAAAAATCAATAAAGCAAGAAGTAAACTAAACCATGTTCTTGAACTTTTTGTTCTCACATTTCCATCCCCTTCACTTTTTGTAAACGTTACCAAAAGAGGGTTTAGAGATGAACAATAAAAAATCCTTCTTTTTTTCAAAAAAAAAGAAAGAAAGTTATCTATATAAGTTGAATTAAAGGATTACAATTACTCTCTGTTGAAGTATAAGGGTAACACTTACCAATGA
>NZ_JBXDLD010000021.1:0-58919 GCF_056820425.1 Priestia sp. KCTC 13724
ACCCCGGTCAAAGACGTACATGCATTCTTTGTCGTCAACGAGTACTTCCAGCTGACCACGATCATGTTCAATCGCATTCGTTAACACCGCTTTATCCGGGTATGAACAGCCTTTTTCTGCGTAAACAAGACGTAAATGAAGCTTAATGCCTGATTTTGTTTTACGGAATTCAGCCCACTTATGGTTTTTCAAGTTCAATGGCAACGTACTTGAGTCGATAATTTTCAGTGGTGTTGTCGTTTCTCGGCGCTGCTCATAATGTGGTCCGAGCTGCGAAAAGCTAATCGCTTCTAAATGCGTCGCTTTTTGAAGGTCGTCAGAAAATAATGTCTCACTGACTGCACGCAGACTCTCGGTTTCATTGAGCTGAGCAAATACGAACAATTTCAAGAATGACGCAATGTGTAGCTTCTTTGTATAGTAATTTAATTGATAGCTTTCAACCAATTCCTCGAGTTTTGTGGAGAAAATCGGTGAAAACCATTGTTCAAATGATGTTTTTCGTGTAAACTTATCCATGTTTATTGTTCTTTATTTTGGATTTGGATGGTTTAGTACCGCCCAACCATTATAAAGGCTTTTTTTATGCAAAGATAAAATTACTGAAAATTTAGATTCTTATAAAGCGTTGAATTATTTTAATGCGACACTAGTGAAAAAATATAGTTTAAAAATTTTTTTATACTGCTTTTAGTTTCCCTCTACCTCTTTTATAGTGAATACAAACCATATTTTTATTTTATCTACCTTCCTTTATCTCAATAACACCGTAATGAAAAGCGGCGGTTTTACGCTTATACACATGAAATTGATGCTCATGAAAACGCGTGCTTTTGTAATGATCTTTAAGCACAACACGCTTCCTTGCAACTCGCTTTGCCTGCGTCATAACTTGCTCCGTTAGCGGTGTGTATAAAGCAAGTTGCTTTAACCCTTGAATTCCGTTAGAGTCAGCAAGGTTTGCTTCAAACATGGGATCAAAATAGACAATATCAAATGAATTATCTTCACAGCAATGAAGATATGTTTCGAATGTTTGGTGCATGACAGAGATTCTGTTCATCGCTTCATCTATTTCACGAATACCACTTTTCCACGTTTTTAAGCCTTGCTTTAATAAATACGCCATAAAACGATTTCCTTCTAATCCCTTTACTAGCCCTCTTTCTCCGACGGCAAGGCTGGCAATAATACTATCGGAAGCAAGTCCTAGCGTGCAGTCTAATACGCTCATACCAGTTGTTAATTTTGCGGCTTGAATAAACGGGTCTTGTTCACCTTTTAATAACCGCTTTGCCCGAAACATCGCTGAGTTTGGATGAAAGAAAAATGGTTCTTCTGCTTCTTGGATATGTAGTTCCATTCTCTCTTTTCCAACAACTAAAAGATCTGATTTTTCTTTTTTCTGCAACATTTTCACAGATGTTTTTGCTCGAGCAACGTATGGAATGTGCAAATCATTTGCTACGCTTTTAGCAAATCTAATCATCCTTTCATCCGTTCTCCCAGCTGTCGTTACAATCATTGATTTTACTCCTTTCCACCTAAGCTACATTATTTACGCAGAAGAAAAAGGATGCCTGAAGACATCCTTTTCGCGTCTTACATTATTCACCTACTTCGTAGCACGCTATAAATTAGCAGTGCTTGTTAAAACCGTCTAAAACATTTTCAAAAATGGCTTCTAATGATTGACCTTCAATTTCGTGACGTGGAATGAAGTGAACAACTTCTTTTCCTTTTAATAGAGCCATTGATGGAGAAGATGGTTCAATATCACCAAAATATTCTCTCATCTTTGCTGTTGCTTCTTTGTCTTGGCCAGCAAATACAGTAACCGCTTGATTCGGTTTATTTTCAGCATGTAAAAATGCTTGTGTTGCCGCAGGGCGAGCTAACCCAGCAGCGCATCCGCATACGGAATTCACAACAACAAACGTTGTACCCTCTGCATTTTCCATAAATTCTGTTACCGCTTCTTCTGTTGTAAGCTCTTTATACCCAGCACGAGTTAACTCTTCACGCATCGGCTTAACAAGCTGACGCATATATTCTTCATATGCCATTGACATCGTAATCTTCCTCCTTACAATGATTCATCCACACATCATACTACAAATGCCAGGAAAAATCTAGCTAGAGCTCGGTTCAGTACCACATAAATTGAGAAGAAACAGCAATTACTAAAATTCGTTCAATTTTTGCCGTATTTTACTATTATTCTTCCATTTTTTATACTATAGTTATAGGTAGAAGTTTATACATAGAAAGGATTTTTTTCAATTGAAACCGGCTTTACAGAAATCAAAACAATTTTACATTGGAATTAGCTTAGTACTACTCATTTTTCTTTTATTGGTGGCAATTGGCAAGTATACGAATGCACAAACAATGAGTGCAGCAGCAAAAGAACCCTTGGCTTACACACCAATGCCACAAAAAGAAAACGGTGTAAACTATGCAGGCAAGACGTTAAACACATTACATCACAGCGCGTATTTAGCAAATACGCTAAACGATCGCAACGAACCGCTTACTAAACCAATTTTTATTACGTTTGATGACGGACCTAACAATGATACTCCAAAAATCTTAGATACTCTAAGAGACTACAACGTCAAAGCAACGTTCTTTTTATTAAAGAATCAAATTGACCGATATCCTGACATCGCTAAGCGCATTGTTGCTGAAGGGCATAGCGTCGGATGTCATGGAGTTTCACATGATATTCATCAGATGTACGGGCAAGATGGCGCTGCTTTAAACGAAATGACAACGTGCTTAAAAGCTCTTAAGGACGTGACTGGCGTTGATAGCAAGCTCATCCGCGTACCTTTTGGTAGCGTGCCGTACTTAAAGGAACCGCATAGAACACAGCTGACTTCTCGTTACCAGCTGTGGGACTGGAATATTGACAGTGAGGATTGGGCGCTACGCTCTGCGCCAAAAATCATTCAATCCATTGAGCCACACATTGAACACGTGAATGCAAGCGAACAAACACCGGTTATCTTATTTCACGATAAGCCTTTTACGGCACAGTCTTTGCCAACTATATTAACCTATTTACATTCTAATCATTATCAATCTATGACGATTAATAATACAATGAAACCATTGCAGTTTCCTTTTCACACATAAAAAAAGAGCATTCATCTGAATGCCCTTTTTTCTCTTACCCTTTACGACTTTCCGTCATTTGTTTCCAAACGGATCCTTTTGCTTCTTCTCCGCCTGCAATTCGTTCAATTGCTAGTTTAATTTGTAAATCAACCTCAAACTCTGGATCGTTTTCCGCTGCTTTTAAGGCTGACAAAGCTGTTTCGTCTCCTACTTCGTATAAAAACATTGCTGCTCTCCAGCGCACAAGCTTACTTTTATCTTGTAGCGCTTCACACATCGCCGCAATCCCTTCTTCAAACCCTAAATCTGACATACAGTCTCCTGCAGTACGACGAACCGTTACAGATTTATCTTTTAAAGCTTTATATAAGAATGGAAGGACTTCTTTCGATTCAATCATTCCAAGATAGACCGTTGCTAAGCGGCGGATGGATGCTTTTTCATCATCAAGCGCTTTGTTCAAAACGGGTAAATCCTCTTCTGTTGGATTCATTTGCTCTAAATGAGCATAACGAACTGTCCAATCTTCCTCATCTAACATTTCTTCTGTTACTTTATATGCTTCGCGTGGCTTTACAACTTGCTCTCCACTTTCCTCTTGCTTTGCAAGTTGGACAAGTCGATTCAAACGCTCCTCAGGATAAGCTGCTGATAATTCCTCTACAACATCTTCTCCAATTGCTTCTAGTTCACCGTAGCGAACTCCTTGCTCTTTCCATTTACGCTCCAATACAACGTTTGATGCAAATTGCTGAACTTCAGCAACCGCTTTTGCAAAACGATTTGGAAGCCCAAATCGCTTCTCTTCTGTTCCATCCGTTAACTTTACTTGCATAGGGACATTTTTAAACAGTTGAACAGCTACGCTCACTTCCCCGTAGTGCTCATTAATCTGCTGGTTTTCAGTCTCATCCTGTATGTCTTCTCCAAAAGCTGCGCGAACCTGAGGTAAAATTTGTTTCCAATCATATTTTGCATTACGCTCAACTGCCAAAAAATCAGCGACGTGATATACGCCTTTTACGCCTTCAACCTTCATGATTTCTTGAATAACCGCTGGGGCTTCATGACTATTATCTTTATGGTAGTTGTTGCTTTTTCCTCCAGGCAACACTTCATTTAAATTGATCTTCATTGTATTCGGACTTGGTGTGGGTTCAATAGATTTAATCTTCATACACTCATACTCCTCAATTTCATTTTTTTACATTGTAACATGCTCAAAAACAGAGGGTCTAATCACCTGCTTTTTTACGCATTTTCAATTTCTTCAATTAGTTCCGAAAGCTCCGTCCAGCGTTCTAGCAGCTCATTTAAATCATCGTTTGCTTGCTCTTGTTCCATCGATAAGGTATGGGCTTTGGAGTAATCACTTCCAGCTCGTTCAATTTCAGCTGTTAAGCGTTCAATCTCCTCTTCTTTGGCTGCAATTTTATCTTCAATTTCATCCCATTCTTTTTGCTCTTTATATGATAAGCGACGCTTTTTCTGCTTTTCTTGTACTCTAGGCTTTTCTTCTTTCACTTTGGTCTCTTGCACTTGTTTTTGCTTTTGACGTCTTGCTTCTTCCAGCTGATCCGTATAAGCACCGTAATAGGTTGAAATGACGCCGTCTCCTTCAAAGACCAACAAGTAGTCAGCGACTTTATCTAAGAAATAGCGATCATGTGAAACAGTAATAACAACGCCTGGAAATTCCTCTAGATAGTCTTCTAGAACCGTTAACGTTTGTGTATCTAAATCATTGGTTGGCTCATCTAACAGCAACACGTTCGGTGAGGTCATTAAAAGCTTCAATAAATAAAGGCGACGACGTTCTCCACCTGAAAGCTTTCGAATAGGCGTTCCGTGTGTATGAGAAGGAAATAAAAAACGTTCAAGCATTTGCGAAGCTGAAATTACTTTTCCATCCGTCGTTTGGACGATTTCAGCTGACTCTTTGATATAATCTAGCATTCGTTTATTTAAGTCCATATCGTCACTTTCTTGCGTATAGTACGCAATTTTAACAGTTTGCCCACGATCAACCTCTCCGCTATCAGGTCCAATACGACCAGCAAGCATGTTTAAAAGCGTTGACTTCCCGCTTCCATTTTTACCGACAATCCCAATCCGATCTCCTTTTTTCACAATGTGAGTGAAATCGTTCAAGATCATCTTACCTTCAAATGCTTTTGACACTTCTTTTAGTTCAACAACTTTTTTCCCTAAACGACTGCCTGTTAAACTTATATCCAGTCCCTCTTTTTCAGTACTTCCTACTTTTCCTTCAAGTTCTTCAAATCGTTGAATGCGCGCCTTTTGCTTCGTTGTTCGCGCCTTGGCACCACGTCGAATCCAAGCTAATTCATTACGGTATAAATTACTTAACTTGGATTGCGTTGCTTTTTCTTGCTCTTCACGAAGTGCTTTCCCTTCCAAAAACGCTCCATAATTTCCTTTGTAGCTGTATAAATTACCACCATCTAATTCAAAGATGCGATTCGTAACGGCGTCTAAGAAGTAACGATCATGCGTTACGAGTAAAACGGCACCTTGATACTTCGCTAAATATTCTTCTAGCCATTTTACCGTTTCATAGTCCAAGTGGTTTGTCGGTTCATCTAAAATTAAAAGATCCGGCGTTTGAATTAAGCTTTGAGCAATGGAAACACGTTTTTTCTGACCACCAGATAATGCCCCAATTTTCTCTTGCATATTGGTAATACCAAGCTTCGTTAGAACGGCTTGGGCACTAGAGTTCGCTTCCCATGCGTTCATTGCATCCATCTTTTGCTGAAGATCATATAAATTCTGCTGCGCTTTTTCACTCGAAGCATCTTGCTGGAGCTCGTACAGCGCAAGCTCATATTGCTTTAATAACTGAAGAAGCGGCGTATCACCGCTGAAGACCTGCTCTAGCACCGTAAGTTCAGGATTAAAATCCGGGTGTTGAGGCATATACGTAATGCGGTAATCCTTCGCGTGCATGACTTCGCCACCATCGGCTATTTCCAGTCCTGCAATAATTTTTAGCAACGTTGACTTTCCTGTACCGTTGACACCAATTAAGCCAATTCGTTCATTTTCAGTAATGGTAAAGGTTAAATGATTAAATAAGTTCTTTTCCCCATACGTTTTTGTTAATTCTTCAATCGTAATCATTTTCATTGTTATAATTCCACTCTTTCTTAAATTGTGCTAAAAAACCAAGCATATAGTCATGACGTTCCTTTGCAATTGCTTTAGCTGTGTATGTATTCATTCCTTCGTACAACTTCAGTAGCTTTTCATAAAAATGGGCAACAGCCGTTGACTTTCCATTTCGATATTCTTGTTCCGACATCACGTCTCGAATCTCAATTGAAGGATTGTATAAAGGTGTTCCTTTGGCTCCTGCATACATAAATGTTCGCGCGATACCCACTGCTCCAATTGCATCCAAGCGATCCGCATCTTGCACAATTTCTCCTTCTAACGTCGTCATGTCCGGACGGTTTCCACCTTTAAAAGACACTGTTTTTAAAATATGTATAATATGATGACAATCCTTTTCGCTAATCCCGTGAACAATCAGCCACTCTTCTACTTCTTTGTAAGCTTTATTAACATCAACCACTAGTTTATCATCTACAACATCATGAAATAAAGCAGCCAGTTCGACTACCTGTTTATTTCCACCTTCTTTTTCACATAGAATCATAGCTAAATTGCGCACGCGATTAATATGCTGCCAGTCGTGGCCCGTAGTGTCATGTGCGAGCTTCTCTTTCACAAATGCTTCTGCTTCTTTTATCGTTCGCTTCATCTTAGCCTCCTTATGAAACGCATTTATTCAATTCATTTTACCACAAAGAAGCTCAGGGTGTTTGAGTAACAAAAAAGCAGATGAACACTACACTCACCTGCTTTGCCTTATATTAATTCTTCAATGTCTTTCTTTATATCTTTTGGTGAAGAGCGACACTTGTTCACCTTTAATCGTTTTTGCAGAATACTTATAAACTGACATACATTCGACCTCCATTTAGTAAAGTATCGTTCATACCTTTATTGTAATGTATGAGATGTCGTTTCAACAATTTATAAGCGCTTATCATGTGCTTGCTGTTCACAATAATTTTTCAACTGGTCCATTGTTTGGAGCATATAGTCAATCATCTCAATTAAATCGGCCACTTGGTCTTCATAAACAAAGCGGTTAAACATCATTTTTACTTCATTTTCATATTCGTCAGTGTCAACTTCATGAATCACTCGTTGTTCAATTACTCGATTCTCTCCCCAAACTCTTTCACACAGCGTGCGAATTTCATTGCAGTCTTCAATCGTATAAGCAACGGCTTGCTTAATATAAAAAGCAATAAATACCGTACAGCCTGGCTTTTCCTGACGAGACAGAGTTAACTCAGCATGGATGCTATCTAAATCCGTTGAAAGAGCCAAGGTTGCCGTACAGCACGAATGCTGCTGAAATGAAATACGATACGTCCTCGTAAACCGAGCTAAGTCCATTAAGTCTTCACGATTTACAACCGATACTTGCCCCGATAAATCTAAATCGTATATTTCCCCTTCCACAACCACTTTTAAATTATCAAATACAATTGGATCAAACATCGTTCCACTACTTTCTTTACAATAAAATAATTTATCCTTTACTTGTTCTAACCATTTCCTATGATAACATACGCTCTTTGGAAAAAATAAGAAAAAGACGATGCACCCATCGCCTTTTCCTATTAAAAGATTCCTACTGCTTGTCCGTTCTCGTCGACGTCCATATTTAGCGCTGCTGGTTTTTTCGGGAGGCCAGGCATCGTCATAATTGAACCTGTTAAAGCAACTAGAAAACCCGCACCGATCGATGGCTTAAACTCACGAATTGTGATGCGGAAGTTTTCAGGTCTTCCTAATAGTTCTTGATCATCACTTAGTGAATACTGTGTTTTCGCCATACAAATCGGTAAGTACGACCATCCGTATTGTTCAAACTGGGCGATTTGCTTGTGGGCTTTTGGAGAGAAATCTACGCCACTCGCTCCGTACACTACTTTTGCAATCGTTTCTACTTTTTCTTCAACTGTCGCTGATAAATCATAAATCGGTGCAAAGTTTGACTCTTCTGTTTTCATGATTTGGAGAAGTTCTTTTGCTAAATCAATACCGCCAGCTCCACCTTTTTCCCACACTTCTGTGAGGGCTACTTTTACGCTGTTTTCTTCACACCAGCTCATAATCGTTTCAATTTCTCCTGTACTATCCGTAACGAAACGATTCACTGCCACGACGCACGGAACTCCAAATGCGCGAATTGTTTCAATATGCTTTTCTAAATTCTTCATGCCTTCTTGTAGCGCTTCAATATTTTCCTTACTTAACTCAGTTTTTGGAACGCCTCCGTGCATTTTCAATGCGCGGACGGTGGCAACAAGCACAACGGCTTCAGGCTTAATATCTGCCATTCGTGCTTTAATATTTAAGAACTTTTCTGCTCCTAAATCAGCTCCAAATCCTGCTTCTGTCACAACATAGTCACCTAATTTAGCCGCCATCTTCGTTGCAATCACGCTGTTGCACCCATGGGCAATATTAGCAAATGGACCGCCATGAATAAGAGCTGGCGTATGCTCTAACGTCTGGACGAGATTAGGCTTAATCGCATCTTTTAACAGAAGGGTCAGTGCTCCTTCCGAGTTTAAATCAGCGACCGTTACTGGCTCATTTTGATATGTATAACCAACTACAATGCGAGCTAATCGTTTTTTCAAATCTTGAACGCTTGTTGCCAAACAAAAAATGGCCATAATTTCTGATGCTACTGTAATATCGAAGCCATCTTCTCTTGGTACACCTTGAACTGGACCACCAAGCCCGACTACTACTTGACGAAGTGCACGATCATTTAAATCAACGACGCGCTTCCATGTTACTTTACGCGTATCAATTCCTAGCTCGTTACCTTGGTGAATATGATTGTCAATAATAGCTGATAGCGCATTGTTTGCTGTTGTAATGGCATGAAGGTCTCCCGTAAAATGAAGGTTGATGTCCTCCATTGGGACAACCTGAGCATAGCCACCTCCAGCTGCTCCTCCTTTAATTCCCATGACTGGACCTAAAGAAGGCTCACGCATGGCGATAATTGCTTTTTCATTCAGCTGTTGAAGGGCTTGTGCCAGTCCTACAGTTACCGTAGACTTCCCTTCACCCGCAGGGGTCGGATTAATGGCCGTCACCAAAATAACCTTGCCATCCTTCTGGTCTTTTAAGCGTTCCATAATGTCCAATGAAAGCTTTCCTTTATAATGGCCGTATGGCTCGAGCTCCTCTTCTAAAACACTTAGCTGAGCTGCAATATCCTTAATCGGTTTCATCTTTGCTTCTTGAGCGATTTGTAAATCACTTTTCACTTGTTTCTTGGTTGTCATGTTATCCTTCTCCTTTTTCATACAAATGAATGCACGCTCTTTTTACCATTAAAAGAACCTTATTTATGTATATTAGTCTTATCTAAGTATTACCTAGCACTTACTGTTGATATTGTATCATTTTTGGCTTAAATTACGAATAAGAAACTCTACTTTTTCGAAAATTCAGTTGATTAATATTCTGTATATTCATATAATAGTGTATTGTATATAGAAATGAAAATCGTCTTTGAAAAAACCATTCAAGAGATAAAAAAATCTGTGTGCTCACTATATATAGTGATTGATTGCACGTTATATTACGAAAAAACAGGAGGAAGTTTTATTGCCTATTAACATCCCGCGTGATCTACCAGCAAAAGAAATTTTAGAAAAAGAACGTATTTTTATCATGGATGATGTACGGGCATTTAATCAAGAAATTCGCCCTTTAAATATTGCGATTTTAAATTTAATGCCTGAAAAAGAAAAAACTGAAACACAGCTGCTTCGTCTGCTGGGTAACTCACCGTTACAAGTACATATTACGCTTCTGCACCCAGCAACCCATGAAGCGAAGACAACGAGTAAAAATCATTTGGATCAGTTTTACAAAACCTTTAAGCAAATTAAACACCAAAAGTTTGATGGCATGATCATCACCGGTGCACCAATTGAACATATTCCATTTGAAGATGTGAATTACTGGTCGGAGCTCACTGAGATTATGGATTGGTGTAAGACAAACGTTACGTCAACGATGCATATCTGTTGGGGAGCTCAAGCTGGGTTATATCATCATTTTAACATTGATAAAAGACCGCTTGACGAAAAATGTACAGGTGTGTTCACACATACTTCTCTTCAAGAGCCTATTAAGCTTCTGCGAGGGTTTGATGATCTCTTTTTCTCCCCTCATTCACGCAATACAGATGTGGACTTAAATGAAGTGAAAGCTCACCCCGATCTAACGTTGCTATCACACTCAGAAGAAGCAGGTGTCTACTTAGTCATGTCAAAGGATGAAAAGTTCATTTTCGTAACAGGTCATCCTGAATATGATGTTCAGACGCTACAAGATGAGTTTATGCGGGACAAAACAAAAGGAATGGATGCAAAGTTGCCTGAGCACTATTTTCCAAATGATGATCCAACCCGTGCTCCGCTCAAAACGTGGCGCTCGCACGCAAATCTATTATTCATGAACTGGTTAAACTATTATGTTTACCAAGAAACGCCTTATGAGTGGAAATGAAAGAACCTGGTCACAAACAAAGCGGACTCTCTCTAGAGTCCGCTTATTTCTTTAAAATAATGCACGCCACGTATTTATACCAATGATTCCATCTACGGAAAGGCCTTTGCTACGCTGAAATGCTTTTACTGCACTTAACGTGTTGGTGCCAAAAATGCCGTCAATAGTGCCTGGATTATGGCCAGAAATATAAAGAGCGGCTTGTGCAATCCATGTTAAATTTCCACGAGCCCCTTGTACAATATTTACAACGGCATTCCTTGTATTACTCCCATAAATACCATCTACGGCTAAGCGAGCATTAAACTGCGTGTTCAGCTCAGACTGTAGACCTTTAATAAGCGCTGCTTTTGTATTAGGTCCATAAATGCCGTCTACAGCAATGCCTGTTTTATAGCGAGAATTTAACGTTTGTTGAATGGTACGAATAACAGTATCTCCCGAAGTTGAAGCTGGCGGAGCTGAAGACTTTGGTGGTGTTGGCTGTGGTTTTGCAGGTGCTTTTGGCCGCGTTGAAACTGGTGTTGGTGTTGGCGTAGGTGTAGCCCCTGATTTTGCAGGCAACCTTAAAAAAGTTGCCATTCCTTTTGCATAGGCATAGGCTATATTCTGTAAAAACGATTCGTTTTTAAGCAAAGTCGCATCTGCAGCTCGGTCAATAAAAGCAATTTCAGTTAGAACAGCCGGCATATTTGTACGACGAAGCACGGCATAAGAGGCTGTTTTTTTCCCTCGGTTTGGATGGTTGTAACCGCCTATTACTTTCTTTACTTCACCATGTACTGCATTTCGCAACGAAACAGAGCTAACTCTTCGACCCGTATAAATATAATCTTCGTATCCTGTTCCACCTCCAGCGTTCACGTGAATAGACATAAATGCGTCTGCTCCCCATGCGTTTGCCCGACTTGCTCTTTCACTTAGTGACAAAAACACATCCGTTGTACGCGTAGTGCGAATGGTAAACCCCGTATATTGATCATTAAAAAATTGAATCATGTATTGCTGAAGTTTTAATACTAAATTTTTTTCAAGCAGCCCACTTGACACGGCCCCTGAATCGTGACCACCATGTCCTGCATCAAGATAAATTTTTTTCATATCGCTTGTCTCCGCCCTATATTTAAATTATGCTGCATTCGCTTATAGCGACACGTACAGAAACCTACTTCAACTATTTTCTAAAAAAAGGAACGTAACCCGAGGTTTAATTTATGTAAATACAGAGTAAATACTATATAAAGAGACTTTTAACAGAATGATGTTAAATGAATCTGTTAATGATAAGCTGTATAGCTGTTTTATCAGCTCCTCATTCTACCTCAGAAGTCTTTACTGAAACGTTAGGGAGTTTTTTAAATGATTACAAAAAAAGAAGCGTTTCTATTTCATCATGAGTTAAATCGGCTGCTGGCAGATTATCGTAATTGTTCAAATTCAAGCATTCGAGATGAGATTTACAAAGATATTCTGTTAATAACGAACGTCATCCACGAGTTTAAAGAAAAAAGCTTGCATTAGATACAGAGATTAACTCTTTCCTTTTATATAGTTGAACACACATCAAAAAGGGAGTAACATTTGTTACTCCCTTTTTGATGTACTGCATATTCCTTACGTACTAATGGTTGTATCAACATCTAAGTTTGTGATGGAAGTAGACGTTGAGGTCACGTCTGCGAAATCATCAAGCTCTAATACCACTGGAACACCAAGGGGTACAGGTGCACTGATTGTTATCTGCGCAGGAGTAATAACGCTTAATCCTGCTTGTTGGAGTACTCCGTTGATATAAACGTTATATACATTATCTGCTGCGGGTGTAGGTAGTGCTGCAACGGGATCTCCATTATCATCTAAAAAGGAAGCAACGGGAAATGAGGTCGACTTTCTTTCGTGAGTTCATGTCTTTTTTGCTCCACGTTCATCCCTCTTTAATCTGACAGTCTTACTTCATTGGTATGTTGAGCTACATTTGGTTTATGTGTTTTTTACATTTTTTTCAATATAAACAACCATAAAAAGCTTAATGACTGCTTCAACTCAGAAGACAATGGTACAAGTGTTTCTTGGTTTACTCCTTTTTTATATACACCTTCACCATCTATAATCTCCCAACCATTTTCAAAAGCAAGCTGTTGAAACTCCCACGGCATCATCGTATTACAAATGACGTTCTCTCCGTACAGACGACGATAGCTATTGGTCCTTGGTTGTGCTGTTGGTCCTAATATTCCTACACATGCATGACCTCCAGACTTCACCACTCGTTTGATTTCATTTAATGCTACTAACGGCTGTTCTGTCCATTCGAGGACATTAATGACGACTACAGCATCTGCTAAATCATCATCAAAAGGAAGATCCATAACGTCTGCTGCTTTAAATGTCGCAACGTGCTCATGCAATTCTTTTGCTTTTTCAACCATCTCTGTTGATAAATCGACTCCAAGTGCTTTGTACCCCGCTTGTGCTAACAGCCTCGTTCCGTACCCATCTCCACATCCAATATCTATGACGGTACCATCTTTCTTAACATGCTGTTGAACTAAAGGGATAACTCCTTTTCTACTCCCGTTTTTCCACATATTTTCACTTTTTTGATTCCAGAATGAAACTTTTTGATTCCACTGTGAATGTGCTTCCTGATGCCAGTTAAATGTTGTCATGTATGTACCTCCTACTTTAATTTATTGTTATGTTATTCGTGACAAAAGCTTCTTTACCTTTTAAAAGGAATAAAACTCTACAGTTTAGCCATGATAAAAATGTGTAGGTTTCTTCATAATCATAACTAAGAAGGTGAAAAACATGGATCAATTTGTTGCCGTTCGCAAAGATGATAAAGGAAACTTAACTGAATTTAAAACACAAAGTGGTCAGATACTGAACTACGAGGAAGCCATGAAGCGTGTCGCCTCCGGTGAAATTGAACACGTTACGACGTTTATTGGAAAAGACGGCGATACATATATTCGCAGCGTACCTGACCATGATAAAACAAACAACTTAGATTCGTTACCAACTTTTTAAAAGGAGAATGATGATTATGACAAAGAAAAACAATAAAGGTAGTGCAAATCAAAGCAACCCAAAAACTCAGCATCAAATGGTTGAAATGGGCGAAGAAATTACGAGCGGAGATAATTCAAAAGGAAATAAGCGTAACAAAGATCAAAATAGCAAAACAAATTAATAGGACATAAAAAGCAAGGATCCAAACGGACCCTTGCTTTTTACAACCACCTTTTTACCGTGAACTTTTTATGAAGTGGATGTGTAATCATTATACAATGATGAATCGGAGCACCATAATCGTCAACTTCTCCTTTGCCATCATCTAAGTAAAGACGAAAACCCAATCCAGTATCAATAGGTAGTATAAACCGATTATAGAAATGGTGAGAATCCACCTTCTTAAGAGGTAAATCGGCGTAAATCCTTAATGCATCTAACAATGCATCTTTGCTGTTCACTTGAATGGAAACGGGCCCTCTATCAGATAGGTAATCTACGATTTCAATTTCTTTTGAGCTTACTATTCCTTCACTCTGAAACTGAACAACGGTTTTGCCCACAGACTTAGGGATAACCGTTCCATCTTTCGCAATTGAAACGATGCGTTCATTCTCAACTTGATATTCTCCTTTCGGTTGAATGCAAGCAAGAGTTGGAGGGACTTGCACACTATATTCATTCGCTCGCTCTTCTTTCATATTTTCAATTCCAACAATAATAATTTCTTGCATTTTCCCCTGCTCAACAAGTTTATTTACCACATGATGAACGTTCCATAATTGGCCGTTGAAGGCTGGATGAAAAATATTTTGACCATCATGCATATAGAGCACAGGATACGCGGTATTTTGTGCTTGTTTATAGCTAGGTGGTAAATAAACATACAAATTACGTTCGTTCTGCAAATGAATAGATTTAAAATTTGAAATTTCAACAATTGAATGCTCACTCAAACTAATTCACTCTTTATATTAATTCATTAAATTAAATAATATATTTAAAAGAAAAGAGCGCTTTTCACACCCTTTATACTTGTTTTTGATACACGCTATACCATAACGCTAAGCTACCGGCACCAATAATCTCGACATATTCTCCAAGTTCGGATGAAATAACTTCTACTTCCTCCTTACGAGCTAAGAAAGATCGCTCATTCACTTCCTGTTTAATAATTGACGTTAGATCAACGCCAGCAAGGGTTAATGGACCAGACACAACAATTTTTTTAAGGTGAACCATATTCACAAACGAAGCCAGAACGACCGCTATTCGCTCAGCTGCTTTTTCAACAACGCGCCTAGCTTTACCTTCTTGATTGGCTACTCGCTGTAGCACTTCTTGGATATCTTGTGCCTGTAGTTCTTCTACAATGGCTTGCTCTGATGCATATTGATTGAGACAGCCGCTGCTTCCGCACCAACATGGCTTTCCATCTGGCAGGTATGTCATATGGCCGAACTCACCTGCTCCTGTTAACCCACTGCGATATAATTCGCTTTTCAACACTAAGCTTGCTCCGATACGATATCCAAGGTACAAACACATAAAATCAGCAACTTGCTTTCCTTGTCCAAACATCTTTTCTGCTAAAGTTAAGGCACTTACGTTATTATCAAAATAAATAGGAAGCTTTAACTTCTGCTTTAGATATTGCACAATGGGCACATCAGGCCAACCAATTATATCGTTTCCTAAAAGCTTACCTTCTTTCAAATCAACTGCTCCCAATGAGCCGATCCCGATGCTCGCTACGTCTACTTCTTGCGCATTAATATACTCACTAATTCTACGTGCCACAAACTCTAAATACTCTTCCAGGTTAAAATCTGCTGGAACAGGAACCACTTGAATATTACGCGTCTCTCCTTTTAGGTTTACTAACCCCACTCGGATTGTCTCCATACTAATGTGAACTCCAACTGCCCAATAAGCATCGCCTTGTAAATCCAACGCGATGGATTTTCGCCCTACTCGCTTTGTTCCTTCTTGAACATCTCCGCGCTCAATGATAAAGCCTTCCTGGATCAATTCAGCTGTAATATAAGTAATTGTTGCTGGTGTTAGCTGTGTAATCTCAGCAATTTTCTGTCTCGACATCGGTCCGTTTTGCAGCAAAACTCTGAGTACCAATGACTGATTTAACTGTTTTGTTCGCGCTGTATTTTGACCTTTTAATACCATATCTCTCTATCTCCTATTACATCTTTGTATTTACTGGTATTTTTTATTATACCATGCACGCATTGAAATAATAGCGCCACTTTCCCTTCTGAAAAAGCGCTTCTAAGGTAGAGCCACCATTTTCACCAATAATAGCTTTTGGAAACAAGTTTTCGTTGTACCATTTTGAGATATAGCTGACCCCATCTATCGCCCCATCACTATGTAGTCCAATATCAGTTGGATCTAGCGATTGCTTCTCTTGTTTAAACACATAGCTTCCCATACCGCTCAATACAGCATTGGCAAAATAAAAATTATCCCATGGAGCCAAGAAACCGTATTGCCCTGCGTTTTGATTAGATTTTGAAATTTCGTAAAGTTCATTCATCGTTTTGGGTGCCTTCTTCATAAGGTCTTTATTATATGGAAAAATAGGCGTTTCAATAGCTTTTGGTAGTCCGTAAAGTTTCCCAGCATAAGATTCTGCTCGGATTGATTGTTCTGTAAATGCCGATACAATTGATGACTCTACTGTCACGGGTGCAATGACACCTTCTAGTGCTAGCTGACCAATTTGATCATGAGGTAAAGCTGCAATGATTTTCTTTATCTTCATAATAAAACCCCCTACTCAACAATTAATTAATTATTTTAATTAATTTCTTTATGATTCATCATTATAATTCGGTTTTCTATTCTTGCAAGCACTTACACCATCTTTTTTAAAATAAAACTCTTATGTTTTTCTATTGACACATTATTAAAATACTCATAATATAAGATTCAATCAATATTAATTAAGTAAATTAATAAATTAAGTTTGAAAGGATGTTTCTAATGCTTCGTTCTTCTATTTATCATCGACCGAAAAATAATTTCGCGTATGCGTACGATGAAGAAACTCTACATATCCGATTGCAGGCTCAAAAAGGAGATCTCCAAGATGTGACTCTTATTCATGGTGACCCTTACATATGGGAAAACGGTGAATGGATTTATTCAACAAGTTCTATGAAGCTTGTAGGTTCTGATGACTTGTTCGATTATTGGCAGGCTATCATTCGTCCTCCACATGCTCGCTTACGATACGGATTTATTTGCAACGATGGAAAAGAATCTTTAACGTATACGGAAAGAGGATTTTTTGAAGATGTTCCTACCCATTGTCACTACTATTTTGCTTTTCCATTTTTAAATAAAATAGATGTTTTTTCCCCTCCTTCATGGGTAAAAGACACGGTTTGGTATCAAATTTTTCCTGAGCGTTTTGGGAATGGAAATCCAAAGTTAAACCCAACGAACACCTTATCATGGGGAGAAACACCTACTCAAAGCAGCTTTTTTGGTGGCGATTTTGAAGGGGTCATTAATCATCTCGATCACCTTATTGAACTAGGAATTAACGGCATTTATTTCACACCTATTTTTAAAGCAATGACCAACCATAAATACGATACAATTGATTATTTTGAAATTGATCCACATTTTGGAGATAAAGAGACATTTAAGCGACTTGTAGACGAATGTCACAAACGCGATATTAAAATCATGCTTGACGCCGTCTTCAATCATAGCGGCTACTATTTTGAACCGTTTCAAGACGTTATTAAATACGGTGAAAGCTCGAAATACAAGGATTGGTTTCACATTGCCAAATTCCCGCTTAATCCAGGAAACCAACTATCTTATCGTACGTTTTCCTTTGAGCCAACCATGCCAAAGTTAAATACAGAAAATAAAGATGTGCAAAATTATTTACTAGAAGTAGCAGAGTATTGGATTCGAGAATTTGATATTGACGGATGGAGATTAGATGTAGCGAATGAAGTAGATCACCATTTTTGGCGATTGTTCCGCAACCGAGTAAAAGCAATTAAACCGGACGCATATATCCTAGGTGAAATTTGGCATGATGCAATGCCTTGGCTGCAGGGAGATCAATTTGATGCTGTGATGAATTACCGCTTTACAAACGCAGCGATTGACTTTTTTGCAAAAAAACAAACTACCGTAGAGCAATTCCAAAACGAACTGGTTCACGTGTTGCAATCTTATCCGCAGCACGTAAACGAGGTTGCTTTTAACCTGTTAGGTAGCCACGATACAGCGCGAATTTTAACCGTATGTGAAGAAGATACAAATCGTTTAAAGCTGCTTTATTTGTTCCAACTTTCCTTCACTGGAACACCTTGTATTTATTACGGTGACGAAATTGGCATGACAGGTGGAGATGACCCCTTATGCCGTAAGTGTATGGAATGGGATGAAAACAAACAGGACCTTGAATTATTTCATTTTGTTCAAAAGCTTATTTCACTTCGTCAACAAAGCCCAGCTTTCTCCAAGGGAGAATTCTCGTTCCATGCTATAAATGAGTCTCTTGTAAGCTATCGCAAAACGCTTGGTGATGAAGAGCTACTCATTATCATTAATCCAACAAACCGTTCATTAAAGGTTAAATTTCCTACCTCATTTGCTGACAGCATTGATTTATGGACAAATAAGCACGTATCAAACGATTTGATGTTAAACGAAAATGAATTTGTGATTATGCGTAAAATGAAATAACCGAAATGGCCATGATGATAGTCATGGCCATTTCGGTTATTTCATTTTAACTTTTATAGACTTCACCTTAATTAACGAGAACAACAAAAAACAAGCCCAACCAAGAACAGGTTGGGCTTAATTCATACATTTATTTCATAGAGGGGGTCTACTGAAAAAAGCTCTACAGCGGACTTATTATTGTGATATTGAGAAAATCGTTATAATCAATGTTGGTTCGGTAACCCTAAAGTTGTTACTTGACTTTCCTGAGTTACTGCACCAACTGATGCTACACCTGCCACCAATGTAAATGCTAATGTTAATCCTACTAATAATTTTTTCATAGATATTTCCTCCCCTTATTGTGATTAATGTTAGTGTAGCATAAGATTTTTTTTCGTGAATTTGATGATATGGGCGAATATACCTGTTTAAACGGGTATATTCTTCTAATTCGCTTTATTTTCTCAATAATTATAATAATAGGAATATTTTTGTTTTTTTATACGAAAAGTTCATTAATTTCACTTTTCACTAACTCCGTGAACTTTTCATTCCTTTGTAACTGGAAGATACGGACGGATTTCTCTAAGTATTCTTTCCCTTGCTTAACTCTTCCAAGCTTTATTAAGTTTTCACCAGTTTGGTAGTGAAGTTCACCAAATAAATACATGGACTCATTGGTTATGCAAAGATCGATCCCTCTACTGCTGTAGGTAATCGACTCTTCGTACTGTTTCATATCAGCTAATGTTTTCGATAATCCATATAAAATACGAACCTTCAGCATCTCTTGACGAATTTGTGGAAGTGCCGTTATATGCTTTAGCGCTTGTCTATATAGTTCTTCTGCATTTTCATATTCTTTTTCTTCATGATAAATGATAGCTACGCTGTTTAAAATCTCAATTTCTTTTTCTTTATAAAACGTCTTCGACTGCTTGGTATAGTCAATCGCTTCGTATAAAAGACTGAATGCTTTCTCTTTTTGCTTATGCAAGTAATACGTACAAATTCCTTCATGCCACGTTAAAAACTGCTTATTTAGCGTTGGTTGAAACAATGGACTTTCTTTTTCCTTCTTTATAATATGGTCAATCGCCTCATAGTCTCTTTGGCGAATATATTGACGGATAAGTGATTTTACTGCATCCACATAATCTAATCGGGGAGACTCAACTGTATCAAAAAAATAGTTTACATCTACGCCCAAACGCTTTGATAGCTTATACAGCGTAATGCTAGAAGGATACTCTTCACCATTTTCAATTTTGCTAATCTGCGCTTGGGTACAAATATCTTTTGCTAATTCTTGTTGAGTTAGCTCCGCCATTTTTCGAAGTTCTCTCATGACACGCCCAATTCTGTACTCTCTCATCTCATTCCTCACCCTTATATAAAATTTCAACCAATAGTATGTGTTTCTCTTTTTCTTAAGCAAATTCCTTTATCTAAAGACATAAAATCCGCTTTCCAAGACGTTTATAGGTCCTTGTATCAAAATAAACGATAAAACACAATATAAGTTTCGCAAATTTCACAAAATAAGCTACTGACTGTCGAAACCATACATAAAAAACCTGCATCTTGCTGTTAAAATACGCCTAACAGCTAAGATGCAGGTTATAAGAGCCAGCTTTTATTCATAGATTGGATACGCGCTAAATTTATAATCTCTGCCCAGTCGTGTTACGGTAACATGCTCAAACTCTAGTGCGTCTGACATTTTCTCAGCACCCTTTCCTTCCACAAAAGTAGGAGCATCTTCACCTCCAGCAATCTTTGGTGCCACGTAAAGCTCGAGCTTATTAATTAGCTGTTGTTCAATAAAGGATGCGTTCACTTGTCCTCCACCTTCAATTAAAAGAGAAGAAACCGAATGCTCACCCACTATTTCAAGCATTTGAGATAAGTTCACATGCTTTTCACCGCTTGTGACAAAGACTTTTACACCTTGTTCTTCAAGAGATTTTCTTTTTCTATCATCATAATTACTCGTTGTAAAAATCCACGTTGACGCTTGTTTATCCGTCACTACTTTTGCGTCCAGCGGCGTTCTTAGCTTTGAATCCAACACGATGCGAATTGGATTGCGACCACCTTCAAGACGAGTTGTTAATGATGGATTATCTTCAATAACTGTTTGAACCCCGACTAGAATTGCACCTGTTTCGTGACGAAGTTGATGAACATCTTTTCTAGCATCTTCTGACGTAATCCATTTGCTGTGAGAAGACGCCGTTGCAATTTTGCCATCTAGCGTAATGGCAGATTTTAAAATAACAAACGGCTTTTTTACCGTAATGAAGTGATTAAACACCTCGTTCATTTGACGAGATGCTTCTTCACATATCCCCACTTCAACTTCAATGCCCGCATTCTTTAAAATACTTACTCCTCGTCCTGCCACAAGTGGGTTTGGGTCAAGCGTAGCAATGACGACTTTTGACACTTCTGCTCGAACAAGCGCTTCTGCGCAAGGACCGGTGCGACCATGGTGGGAACACGGTTCTAACGTAACATATGCCGTGCTTCCCTTTGCTAACTCACCGGCCATATTTAAAGCATGAATTTCAGCATGAGGACCCCCCGCTTTTAAATGCGTACCAATTCCTACAATGCGGTTATCATTTACAATCACGCATCCAACAAGTGGATTAGGGTCCGTTTGCCCTTTTGTAGCCTTTGCATTTTGAATTGCAATGTTCATGTAAAATTCGTGACTAATCAAACCAGTACCTCCTCACCTAAGTGACCGGAGCGCTGCACTTTTGTTTGAAGATATTTTTCATTAAACTCTGATACGTCTCCCCAAAGTGGAATACGGCCAGATAATGAAGCACCGTTCTCTTCTAATGCCGTAAGCTTTTTTGGGTTATTTGTAATTAAAATAACCGGCTTTCTACGAATCTGCTTTAGCACGCTGATTGCTTCTTTATATTGACGAGTATCATCAGCGAACCCTAACTCTTCGTTCGCTTCAACCGTATCAAACCCATTTTCTTGAAGCACGTAAGCCATCGCTTTACTAAATAAGCCAATTCCTCTTCCTTCATGATTTGCTAAATAAAATAAGGCACCCGCTCCGTTTTCTGTAATCATCTTCATGGATTGTTTCAACTGGAATCCGCAGTCGCAACGCTTGCTTCCAAAAATATCACCTGTATGACAAATACTGTGCATGCGAATTAATGCTTGATCCGCTTCTTTAAAGTCTCCATATACAAGTACGCTAGACTGCTGTAAATCAGCTAAATTAGCAGAATTCACCTGTTCAACTAGCTCTTCTAAGCTAAGTTCTCCTTGTTCCACATCATCCGAACGTAACCAAGAATACCATTGAAAGATTTTAGTTTCTCCTTCTAAGTTAACCGGTAAACGAATTGGTCCTACAACGTATATATAATGATCTTGATTATTAATGACATTTACTTTATCTTTTAGTGCATCTATCACTTTTTCATTTAACATATTGGTTCCTCCTGACAATCACATTACATTCTTATTTTAAACTAATTAATGTCATCCTTCCAATTTGGATGCTTTACATTCCATTTAGTTACTTTTTGTAAGTTAATTTAATTATAAAAGTTACATTTATATTTGTAAATCATTTTATCTCAAAGTAAATAATTTGAACACTATTTATTACGCGTCAATGTGCTATATATAATTTTACAAGGGTAAGGAAACGAAAGAAAAGCACAGCGAATAATTTCTTCACTGTGCTTTTTTAAGCTTTTTCACCAATTTTTTATTTATTTACTATCTGTTTTTCCAACGCTACCCTAGAGGTAACTTTCGAATAGCGACCGTGCAGAGCATAATAAACTACAAGTGCCATCACACCAATAATAGCACACACACCGTACATTCCTTGATAACCAATTGAACCAGAGACAACCGCTAATACAAAGGATCCCACTCCCAATCCCGAATCAAATAAAACAAAGAACGTAGCTGTGGCAACTCCACGACACTGCGGTGGTGATACTTTTATTGCAATAGATTGTAAGCTTGATGTTAACGTTCCAAACCCAATTCCAATCAAGCCACCAGCTAGTAGGAAAGTCGTCCCTGAAGACGCTTGACTGATAAGAAATACACCGATTGTAAACAGTAGAATTGCTGGATAAACAACGAAGTTCTCACCATAGCGGTCAAACCATTTTCCTGTAAATGGACGAGACAATAATAAACAAACCGCATACACAACAAAGAAATAGCTTGCTACGCTTGTGAAGTTCATCTCGTTAGCAAAGACAGACACAAACGAAATAATGCTTGCGTACGCAAATGAAAGCACAAAGCCCGCTAATGCAATTGGAAGTGCTTTGAATTCAAATAGGCTTGCTAGGAAAGATGCCTTCACTTCTGTAGAGCTTTTCACCATTTTTAGCGTTGGAACTTTTAGCACCAAGCTACATAATAACCCTAACACTGATGCTACAATTGCTACTGTAAAAACGGCTGAATGCCCAGATGCTTCGATTAGTGTTAATCCCATAAACGGTCCAATTACCATCGCTAGGTTCATAAATGTAGCAAAGTAGCCCATTCCTTCTCCACGACGATCATCAGGAATAACGTTTGCTACAATTCCCCCAGTAGCTGTTGTTGCCATTCCGAACCCAATTCCGTGCAATACGCGAAGCAGCAGCAAACTTGAAAGTGAATTGATTTGACTATATAAAACCGAACCAATTAAAAAAAGCACCGCTCCAATGACTAGAATTCTCTTTTGACCAAAGGTAATCATCCATTTTCCAGAGAGCGGGCGAAAAATAATAGCTGAAATTAAAAACACTGTAACAATAAGTCCTAAACTGCCTTTATCTGCTTGTAAAATGTCTGTAGCATATAAAGGAAGCGTAACTGTCATCATATAAAAAACAACAAAAATAAAAAAGCTTGTCATCGAGACGGCTACAAAATCTTTCGTCCATAGCTTTGACTTACTCATTTCATTCCTTCCTTTCCTTTAAACAATTATCATGTTAATTTCCATAAAAATAATTAGTATACAAATTATATGAACTAAAACTATTATAGTGATAATTTCCTTTTATGTCAATTCACTTTTTGGTATCCTCACTTCTGTTTCCAGCTTCTCACAAAACAGCCAGGCAAAGCGGATCACGTGCTTTCCACTTTACCTGGCTGTTAATTACCTTCTTTAATCACTTGAATTTCTTCCGCATTCCCTTTTGCTGGGACTGTGTACTTGACGCTTTCACCTTTCTTTAACCATGCTTTCACTAGTTGACCTTTTTTGTAGGTAACAGATGAATCAGGCACCTTTAAGTAAATAGGCTGAATGGTATCATCACCTAATACTTCGTTTGTCGTATAATTAAGCGCTACGTCCCTAGGAATGACGTTCGCAACTAAAATTTCATCCTCTTTCACTTCCATGATGCGACCTTGGATTACGTACCCTTTGTTGTTATCTTCACTTTGCTGACTTGAGCACCCTATTAAAATCATAATAAAGCTTATTAACCCTATGAATGCAAGAACCTGTTTTTTCATCGTTTTTATCTACTCCTATTTTAAGGCTCTTTTTATTATAACGTGTTTTTTACCCTTTTTTCCAATTAATCAAAGAGTTTGGGACATAACAAAATGATTGCTTCTAAAAGACGAACAATAGCTGTTCCCATCTCTTTAGTTTATCTCAACGCATTCGTTCCATTGCGCTACGGCCACTCGCTTTCCGCGGGGAGGAACCTGAGCTTCCTCGCTGCGCTGCGAGATCTCCGTTTTCCCTCTCTTTCCTGCAGGAGTCGAGTGCCCTACGCTCCATTCCACCATGTTTCCAACATTGTTTTCACAATCAACCAAAAAAACCTGAACGATTAAAAGTTATGAACTCTCAATCGTTCAGGTATAGTAGAGGCTGAACTACTTATGTCTCAGTCTCTTTGCATTACTTTAGGTTAAATTTTCACATCAACTTTTGCTTCTTTTTTCAACTTTTCAACTTGTTCGCCTACTTTTTCTTGCTTCTTCTGTTGTTCAAGCTGGCCTTTGATTTGATCTTTTATTTCTTCATATTTTGGAAGTTGCTGCTGTTGCTCTGACCCTGCACTTTCTGCTTGCTTCGCATATTGGTCATAGTACTCTTTCACTTCTTTATCTGTTACTTCTTCAGCCTTAATTTCTTTTTCTACATATTTATTGTACTGAATGCTTTCACCCAGCTGTTCTTTTAATTGATCCATATTAAGACCTGCTTGCTTTAATACATTGTTAAATTCTTTTTCAGAATCATACTGCTTCTTAGCATCTTCAATTTGCTTATTAATTTCGTCTTCTGATGCTTTATAACCCTTTTCCGTTGCATCTTGAATGAGCAGCGTTTGTCCTACTAAGCTATCGATTGTTTGATTTTTAACCTGCTTAGCTGCATCTTTTGTTGTTGGGTCTTGCCCCATTTGCTGCATTTGCATTTGAGATGTTTGAAGCACTTGGTTATATTCAGATCCTAAAATCTTTTCGTCATTTACAAGCGCTACGGTTTTCTTTTCATCTACCTGCTGCTTTTCTAATTTCTCCTGCATTTCTTTCATTTGCTTTTCTTGTTCTTTTGTTTGTTCCTGCTGCTCTTCCGTTTGAGCTGTTTTCGAATCTTCTTTTTTATCAGCACTGTCGCTAGCATCGTTTGAGCCACATGCTGCAAGGGCTACGGAAAGTAGTCCAATGATGAAAGGGTATTTCAATTTCTTCATAGCTAATAGAGCTCCTTTCGTCTTTTCAAAGAATTGCTTTCGTTTAGAAAACATCTTGAGGGCATTGTATCGAACATGCTTCTAAAAAGAAAGTAATTCGATCAATTTTACATATCTGTAACAGTATTGAAAAGATTCGTCATTTTATACACCTTAGCTGAAAAAGATGGTAAAAACTTACCAAATCAATATGTATAACATATCACACTCTATGGAATAAGCGTATTTAATTAACAAATTGGTTACGCTTGTCATAAGAAAATAGAATCATTAAAGCACCTAATCCTGCACAAACCGTGTACATGACCGGATAGGATAAAGCATCCGCAACGGGTCCCATAACCACACTGCCCAATGAAACACCTAAATCTGCTGTAGCGATAAATAATCCAAGAAGAACGTTTCGATTAGTAGCTGGCAATACAAAACTTCATTTTCTTTTCACAAATAAAGGAAGCTAGGCCATTAAACCCAGCTCCCTTTTCATTTCTTATCTAAATTCTCTTGTTCTTGCCTCTTTCAAACCTTCTTGTAAATAATAAAAAAATCTTAATTTCATTTTGTTTTCTATTTTTAAACCTTTAACTCTTCCTTGACTTTTTCTTCTTTCGAAACAATTGTAGTGACTTTTACCCCTTCTTCAGCTTTACCTGTTTCGTTCACTGGACTTTCTTTTGGAGAATTAGATGTAGTAGTGAGTAAGCTGATATGGAAACCAGCAGTATTATATTGATTATTTTTTGGACATGTAACCCCGCCTTTACATATACTTGAATTTTATTTATTTTTTACTTTTATACAAATAAAAAAGAGCAGTTCGATTTTGAACTACTCTTTTCATCATGTTAATGTGCTTGCTCTTGATTATCTACAATAATTCGCTTAATAAAGAACGAAATAATCAAGCCAACAACAGCGACGATCGCACCAAAGATAAAAGCGTTTTGAACACCATTGGTAAACGCAAGCACTGCATTTAATGGATCTGTTGGGTCTGATACAGATTCCATAAAACTTCTAGAACCTGACGATAAAATTGAAATTGCAACCGCTGTTCCTACTGCACCTGCTACTTGCTGCAGCGTATTCATAATTGCTGTACCGTGTGGATAAAGCTCTGGTGGCAGCTCGTTTAAACCATTTGTTTGAGCCGGCATCATAATCATGGAAACGCCAATCATAAGGGCAATATGCAAAGCAACAATAAGCGCTGTTGACGTTTCAAGTGAAATCGTTGAAAAGCCAAACATTGTCGCTACTACAATAATAAGACCAGGAATAACTAACCACTTAGGGCCAAAACGGTCGAATAGCCCACCCATTACAGGTGAAAGAAGTCCGTTCACAATTCCTCCTGGAAGAAGCATTAATCCGGCTGCAAATGTTGATAGAGCTAATGATGTTTGTAAGTATAACGGTAAAATCATCATGGATGACAAAATAACCATCATCGAAACTAAAATTAAGAGAAGCCCAATAACAAACATTGGGTACTTAAATGCTGTTAAATCAAGCATTGGTTCTTTCATTTTCACTTGACGAATTGAAAAGACTATCAAACCTAAAATCCCAACTACAAGGGCAATAATTACTTCGGTACTTCCCCAGCCACCGCCTTCTCCAGCGCTGCTAAAGCCGTACACAATGCCACCAAAGCCAATTGTTGAAAGAATAATGGACAAGATATCAATTTTTGGCTTTGTTGGTGTTGTAATGTTTTGCATAAAAAATGATCCAAACACCAAAGCCACAAGTAGTAATGGCAGCGAAATCCAGAAAATCCAGTGCCACGTAAGTGTTTTTAAAATCAGACCTGATACTGTTGGACCAACCGCTGGTGCAAACATAATCACAAGACCGATAATCCCCATCGCTCTTCCGCGTTTATGAGGCGGAATAATGACCAAAATGGTATTAAACATTAGGGGTAAAAGAAGAGCTGTTCCAATGGCTTGCACCACGCGAGCAATCATTAATACACTAAATGTTGGTGCGATTGCCGCGATAAACGTTCCAATAATGGAAAAGATAAGCGACGCAATAAATAGCTGTCTTGTTGTAAACCATTGAAGAATGAAGCCTGAAATTGGTACTAAAATACCAAGCGTTAATAAGTATCCTGTTGTAAGCCACTGTGCTGTTGTCTCATGAATACCAAAGCCAATAATTAAGTCACGAAGAGCCATATTTAAAGCTGTTTCACTGAATAGTCCGATGAACCCAGCGATTAGAAACGAAGCAATAATCGGCAAAGCTTTTACGTTAGGAGTTTGTGCAGCCTGCTGGTTACTCATAGTTAATTCCTCCCTCTTACTATCTTTTTATAAGTACATAACAGTATATAAGTAATGTCCTCAGCCTAAAGAAATATACCATTTATAGGATTATCATACAAGTTTAATGTTTGTAATTTCTTGAACTTTACTTTTTCTTTATTATACCCACTTCTTTCACTTAAACTATTACTATTGACTCATTTTTCCTATGCCAAACAAATCATTTATACTGGATACCGTTACCATAACAACCATATTTATTGCACCCTTTCAAAAAGTATGATAAAAATGTTTCCATTGCCTACCATTTATTTATGAATGGGGAGCTTATTACATTTGCTTAAAATCATCATCTAATAGATTTTAAGTATATAGATAAGGAGCCGTGGTTTAAGTGGCAAACATTTTAATGGTTAATTTCCCTGCAGAAGGACATGTCAATCCTACTATTGGTATTGTAAAAGCTTTTACAGAAAGAGTTTATGAACAATTCTGCTGATTTAACATCTGTGTTTACGAGCTCATATTTCCAGCCTAACAATGAGCAATTTGATGAATCGAAGGTCTTCATCGGTCCGACTTTTCCTAATCGTGCTGATAAGGATAACTTTCCTATTGACATGTTAAAGAACGAACAAGTTCTGTTTATCTCAGTGGGAACCGTACTTGATCACACTGAAGAGTTTTTTAACATGTGCATTGATGCCTTTGCAAACTTCGATGGTAAAGTTGTCATCGCTGCAGGTGAACGAGCTGACATGAATCAAATTAAAGAAGCACCTGAAAACTTTATCATTTCCGCTTACGTGCCTCAGCTCAAGGTCCTTGAGCACGCAGATGTGTTTATTACGCACGGAGGCATGAACGGCGTAAATGAAGTTATTCATTTTAACGTTCCGATGGTGGTCATCCCGCATGATAAAGACCAGCCGATGGTCGCCCAGCGCTTAACAGAACTAGAAGCGGGATACAGATTGCAAAAAGAGCACGTCAATTCAAACACGCTCAAAAAAGCGGTAAACGAAGTGCTTGCTAATGAGCAATACAAAGAAGGTATTCAAACCATTAACCGAAGCTTTCAAGAGTGTGGCGGTGCTAGAGAAGCGGTCCATATCATTGATCGATTTATTGCGCGTGAATTGTAATGAAAGCCTGCACCCTTAGCGTTGGATGCAGGCTTTTTTGAGTAATTCATTCATCTTTCCATACATGTTTTATCTGTTGAGAATCATGTTTTGCTAAGCTAACTACTTAAGTAGATTCGTAGTACTGCTTCCAATGAAGCAATCTATAAATAAATAATTTATTGCTGTACACCAATATACCTTTTTTATACAATTAAGTAAATAACAACAAACTATATTAAAGGTGATTAAAGAATGAAGAAATTAATCAGCTCGGTAGTTGTAGTAGGTTTATCTATTTTAGGGATTATTCTTACCTTAGGTGCAATTGGTACTACTCTGCTCGTTATTAGTGCTGCTGTTGGCTTAGGAAGAGATGATGTCGCAGGTTTTGCTGATAATAAATACATAATTGGAAGGCCTCCAACCTCTTATAATCTTTATGAAAAGAACAGCGGTACAACCATTTTAGATAATATAATAGGCTACAAGACAGAAAACGGTAAAACGTATGTGTTTAGTACAGACTCGAGCTATATTGTAATTGATGAAGAAAAGGAATCTTATCTGAAGAAAGAAGTGGAAGAAAGAGATGCCCGGTATGACAGACTTCTAAAAGAAATGGAAAGATTAGAATAAACGTCATAAAAAGGAGAACTTAAAATGGAGCTAGAAACTAGCAGGTTAAAACTCATACATGTACTTCAGAAACAGTTAAGGTTGCAGTTGAGCAAGGCTATGAGAATGGATCTCAAATCTTATATTAATTAAAGTAGCTACACAACAAGTCTAGTGACTGATTGTGTAGCTACTCTTTATTTTTCAAACAAAAACTGAGTCTTATCTCCTTTTAACTCAAGCTTCGCGTCAAAGATCTTGTCTCCTTTTTTAAAGCCTTTTATGAGGTTCGTTTGCCCGTCTTTTAACAGCTTTTTCGCATTGGCTTGCGAGATCGTTTTCCCAAGAATTTTTTTTGAAAATGTAAAATTGCACTGATTACTTTGGTAATTAGAACAGCCATAAAACGTTCCTTTGTCAACGATGTCACCATCACATTTTTTGCAGCTTCCTACTTTTGTTCCAGTCGTCTTACCTTTTCCACCTTTTTTACCTCTTGTTTGCTTGAACTCACTGAGATCAAATCCGTCAAATGACCAATGGTTGCTTTGTTCCTTTGCATCTTCAATTAACTTAAGAGAAAGCTTCTTCGCTTGTTCCATAAACTCTTGAGAAGATGCTTTTCCTTGACCAATTTCATGAAGACGCTGCTCCCACTTGGCCGTCATTTCAGGTGATGCAAGAATACTTGGTCCAATTGATTGAATTAGTACTTTTCCTTTATTCGTGGCAAACACCTGATTCTTCTTCACTTCGATATACTTGCGATCGCGAAGAACGCTAATGATTCCTGCACGTGTGGCTTCTGTCCCTAGCCCCTGCGTTTTGGTTAACACCTTCACAAGCTCGTTGTCATCTAAATGCTTTCCAGCTGTTTTCATTAGCGTGATAAGCTGACCTTCCGTGTAGCGCTTTGGAGGCTGTGTTTTTCCGTTTTTCACCTTTACATCCTGAACAATTCCTTCTTCTTTTTCCTCTAGTGAAGGAAGGTCTTGCTCATCCTCATCTGCGTCTTTTTCTTTTTGCTTCCCATAAATAACTTTGCGCCAGCCTTCTTGGATTTGCTCTTTTCCTTTTGAAATAAACGTTGCCCGTCCTTCGACGAGCGTGTGAATGGTCGTATAGTCGAAAATGGATTGCTTATAGTGTGCTGCAATTAATCTTTTGACAATGAGCGTATAAATGTTGGATTCTTCCCCTGACATTTTAGCTGGATCTGTCACCTGCTCTGTCGGAATAATGGCATAGTGATCCGTTACTTTCTTTTCGTTTACATACCGTTTATTATTCATAATGGACTCAATAGGAAGAGGGAAAAATTCCTTAAATGCACCAAGCTCACTAATCTTTGCAAGCGTATCTGGAAACATTCCCGCTTCTTCTTTTGTCACATAGCTCGAATCAGATCTTGGATAAGAGATAATCCCTTTCACATAAAGCTTTTGCGCAATTTCAAGCGTTTTTTGCGGTGAGTATTTGAACATTTTATTAGCTGTTGCTTGTAATGAGGAAAGGTTGAATAAAAACGGTGCTTGAAACTCTTTGCGCTCCTTTTCAATGGAATCAATAACCGCATTTTTCCCTTTACAAAACTGCATAATTTTATGGGCCATCTGCTCATCAGTTAAGCGAGAATCACCGTCTTTATGCCACTTACCGTGATATATTTTGTTGTCCATATTAAACGTAGCCAGCACTTCCCAAAACGGTTCAGACTTAAAATTTTCAATTTCATGCTCGCGCTTAACGATCAAAGCAAGCGTGGGCGTCTGCACTCGTCCTGTCGAAAAAACGTCTGAAATTCCTTTTTTCTGAAGCAAGAGCGTGTATGCTCTAGAAGCGTTCATTCCGATTAACCAATCCGCACACGCTCGGCTTAACGCTTCGTAATAAATATCTCTTGTTTCTTGTTCTTCTAACAGGTTTTCAAAACCGTTTACCACTGCTTTTGGCGTTAGCGAAGAAATCCAAAGGCGCTTCATCGGCTTGCTGTTTTTACAAAGCGTTAGGATGATTCGAATGATTGCCTCCCCTTCACGCTCAGCATCACCTGCGATAATAACTTCATTCACTTCTTGTCTATGTAGTAAATCTTTAATAATTGAAAACTGCTTCCACTTTGACTTCGTTACGCGATGTTGAAACTGCGTGGGCACAATCGGGAGCGTATCAAGCGACCATTTTTTCCACTTTTGATCGTACTCTTCGGGTGGTACAAGCTCACATAAATGTCCAATTGCCCACGTTAAATATGCTCCTTCTGGAAACAACTGATTCGGGGCAATCTCCACATAGCCGTCCCGCTTTTTAAACGAAAAAGGCGACGCTAGCTTTAGCCCTTGATCTGGTTTTTCTGCAATAATTACCTTCATTTAGTTAATCACCTTATATCTTTGATTCATTAAAATAGCGTTGCTCAATTGTATTATTTTATCATATAAATGCTTTTAAGAGTATGTTGGAGTGATTAGCACCCTATCAAATAAAAAAACCTCATCTCTACACAAGTAGAAAAATGAGGTTTTTTTCACTTAGTTAGCCGGTAGTGGTACATGTGGTGCCACAAGATTTTCTTTACGCATTTCTTCCCAGAAAGCGGCTGGAATTGCTGTATTTAATGCTTCTTTATCTTCTAAAATACGCTCAGGTCGGCTAGCTCCTGGGATAACAGCCGACACTGCAGGGTTTGCAAGTGCAAACTGTAAAGCAGCAGACTTAATGGTAATATGATGACGCTCAGCAATTGCTTTCATCTTTTCAACTTTGGCTATAATCTCCGGTGATGCTGGTTGGTATTCAAAATGTGTGCCACCTGCAAGAACTCCGGAACTATATGGCCCCCCTACTACAATAGCCATGTTGTGTTTTACTGCTGATGGCATTACCCGTTCTAGTGCACGTTCGTGGTCTAAAAGCGTGTAGCGCCCAGCTAAAAGCGATACGTCTGGTTTTGCTTCTTCTAATTCAAGCATTATTTCAATCGGCTCGACACGGTTGACACCAAGCCCCCAACCTTTAATAACCCCTTCTTCACGAAGCTGAGTCAGCACTCGAAAAGCCCCTGTTCTTGCTGATTCAAATTGAGCTAGCCATTCGTCTCCGTAAAAATCTTGCGCTACGTCGTGAATATAAACAAAGTCGATACGATCAGTCTTTAAACGTTCTAGACTTTGTTCAATGGAACGGAGCGTTGCATCTGCACTATAGTCGTTAATAATTTTATTTTTCCTTCCAAATTCAAACAGGCCACCCTTTTCACCAAAATCACGAGCTGAAGGATCTTCTAACTCGTCTAAGATGACTCGTCCAACTTTTGTACTTAAGACATACTCATCTCGATTTCGATGTGATAGTGCTTTTCCCAGTAGAATTTCTGCTAATCCTGCTCCGTAAAAAGGTGCTGAATCAAAATAGCGAATTCCATTTTCCCATGCAGCATCTACTGTAGCTATGGCTTCTTCTTCTGGAATGTTTCTGTACATGTTCCCAAGTGGAGCTGTACCGAATCCAAGCTTACCTTTTAGTATTTCTTTCATTGTTTGCATCTCCTTTTACGATTATATTCTGTAAATTAACCATTTATAAGCTTTTATAAACAATCACATTCATTAGATATGTATTCATTATGACGCGTATAAAGAGATAAAAAAAGTACGTACTTCCAAGTAATATAGTCACTAAAAAGTAACCTCTTCATTAAAAAAAGCCTACTTTTCCTTAGCAGACTTTCCGAGCATTAATCATTACTTCTTTTATCTTCTTGTATACTTAAGAGGAAGTAACTCTCCAATTGTCGTTTTCACTAATTTACCGTCTACTTCCAATATCACGTAGCAGTTTGGTGCATAGTCTGAAATAAGCTCGCGACACATTCCACATGGGCTCACCACTCGAATGGTTCGATCTTCTTCATCACTATAAGGGTGCCTTACAGCTACAATCGTATCAAAGCTTTTATACCCATTTGAAACGGCACTTCCAATAGCGATGGCCTCTGCACAAACGGTCACTCTGCCAATGTACGCTTCAATATGAACAGTAGAGATAATCTCACCTGTTGCTAAGCGAATAGCTGCTCCTACATGATGCTTATCATCTTCATACAGTGCCGTAATCTTTTGCTTAGCCGCTTCAATTAATTCCAAATCATGTTGATTAAGTTCTAATACTTTCATTGCTTTTCCTTCTTTCGGTTACCTTGTAGAAAATAGTCCAGTAGCTCTTTTTCTTCTTCATTAGGACTTCTATGTACCTCTTCCTTAAACTTAGTAAGCATTTCTTGTTCAGACAGATAATCTTCAGCAATTTTGGATAGCTGCTGTAGCTGGTCGAGATATTTAAAGAGCTCAGCTTTTGTTTCTACATGATCATGAGATGTTGCATACCAGTTTGCATTGTAAGAGCGTACTTGTTCGATAACCTTTTCTAACTTACTAGAATCATAGCTCCAGCTTCCGCTATAAAAGTCAGGGCTTAAACAATCGCCTAAAAACACCATTTTTTCTTCTGGAATGTAGATGACTGAGGAGTCTTCTGCATGGTCGCCTCCAATATGCTCGATTCGGCAGCTTATGCCCCCTAAATCAACTTCTAAGCTTTTATCAAATGTAATAACAGGTGTTTGAATATGTAAATTAGAGCGGTCAGGCAGCTCTTTTTTTATCATCTCCTGACAAAATTCAATTTCAATTCCATCTCTCACTCGTTGATCTAGCGCCTCGTTATCCCATGCAAACGACTGATATTCTTTTAATCTAGCTTTTGTTAAATCATGTGCAACGCTTACAGCATCAATAGCTTGTAGTCCAAACGTATGGTCCCAGTGCCAATGAGTAAGCACGACAATATCAATCTTTTTTTCCGTAACGTTTTGAAGCTCCACTTGGAACAGTTCAGCATGAGCAGGTGAATTACCGCTATCAATCATTAGACAGTGCTTCTCCCCAACAACAGCTGCTAGCAAAGGTCGGTCCGTATCAGGCTGATGATCTAAATAATAAATGTGTTTACCAATAGGTTTTAACATAACCTTCTCCTTTTTTATCTTACTATTTTTTATTGTACGAAAATTTAAGATTAATTGAAACAGCATATACAATAAAAAACCTGCTGATCATCTTCAGCAGGTTTACTCTCATTATTTCTGATGAAGCCTCACATGCAGCTTCCGAACTTCCTCAGCTAATTCAGGGACAGGTCCTTCTACTTCAATATCCTTCACCACTTCTTGAATCGATAGGTTACGCACAGGTGACGGAGCAACGTTTAGCTCGTGCAGCCACTGGGCTAGCTGGTTCGATGAACTTGCATAGATAATTTTCCCTAACCCAACCCAACCGTGCGCAGCTGAGCACATGGGACAGTGTTCACCTGATGTATAAACAATTGCACGCGCTCGCTCTTCTTTTGATAAGTGCTCGGCTGCATAGCGCGCGATTGAGAATTCAGGGTGCTGCGTATCGTCACCGCTTGAAATACGGTTATAGTCTTCAAAAAGCACGTTGCCATCTTCTGAAACTAGAATAGAACCAAACGGCTGGTTTCCTTCTTCAAGCGCGCTTTCAGCCAATTCCACACAGCGCTTAAGGTGCTTTATATCCTGTTCTGTAATCATCTATATTGCCTCCTATCAGTTATTCTATTTACAGAATAACTGATGCACGTATTTCTTTCCAATTTTCTACCCTTTGAAACATTTATTAAGCTGCGTTCTGTTGACTTAAAAATCGTCTATTTAAGCTAGGAAGATACATAACTAAAAATACCGACCTTCCAACCGTATATAAAGTAAATGCTAGCCAAAGCCCGTGATTATGCCATATCGGCGTCGCTACTACCTGTGCAACGATGTATAAAAGCATCGCATAAAGCATTGAGTTTCGAATCGGTGCAATATAGGTTGCTCCGGTGAATGCGCCGTACATGACAAGCCCTAAACAAGCTACAAACGGATATAAAATGAGCCACACTCCATACTCAGTAGCAAGCGTAATAACGCTAGGTAACGTTGTAAAAAGCTTAATGATTGGTTCTAAGAAAGCTGTGTATACCCCGGCTATTACAAAAGCTACAATGACGGCCCACTTCCTCGATAGAGATAAAGTTTGGATATACAAACTTCGATTTTGGGACCCCACTGCTTTTCCAACAAGAATACTTGAAGCATTCGCAAAGCCATCAAAGAAGTAAGCCATAATATAGTGAATTTGAAATAGCACCGCGTTAGCTGCTAAAAATTCTGTGCCGAACGAAGCTCCTTTAGCTGTAAATAGGTTAATAACAACTAACAAACAAATCGTACGTATAAATAAATCTTTATTCACATTAAACATTTTTTTTACAGATGCTGTATCAAATAGAATACCTACTGAAGGTGTTTTCCACTTAAACGGAGATGCTTTAGAAACAATTAATAGTCCTAAACTAAACGCTGTGACTTCGGCTATTAATGTAGAAGCTGCAACGCCTTTAACGCCAAAAGAAAAAACCTCTACGAATAAAATGGCAAGCGTCATATTTAACACGTTCGTGATAATTTGCAACGAGAGCGAATGCTTGATTTTAGCCATTCCCATTAGCCAACCTAAAATCACATAGTTCATTAATGTAAAGGGTGCTCCCCATATACGAATTGTAAAATATTCAACTGCGAATTGGCTTACTGCCGCATCTGGAGACACAATTGCCAAAGCTGCACGCTGAATCGGTACCTGTAGCATAATAAAAATAAGTCCAACGGTTAGAGCGATTAAAAATGGACGCGACAATGCAAGTATTCCTTGCTCAGAGCTGTTGGCTCCATTAGCTTGTGCTGCAAAAGCAGATGTGCTAACGCGCAAAAAACCAAACAGCCAGTATAATGTATTAAAAATAAGGGCTCCAACTGCTACACCGCCAATATACGCTGGATCTGAAAGTCGTCCAACCACGGCCGTGTCGACAGCTCCTAATAAGGGTGTCGTCATCGTTGAAATGGTGAGTGGAATTGCTAAAGCAAGATATGTACGATAATTCAATAAGCCACGCTCCTTTTTTCAAAGATAATAGCCTTGATTATAAAAACCAAGGCTTTTTTACGCATGGGCATACGCTTTTTCTTTTGTTCCAATCGAACGAAAGCGCGGATGCTCTGCAAGAATCGAGCTTCTCATTTCTTTCACTGCTGAATGTTCCGAAGTGAAAAACTCATGTTTTGAATCATACTGTTGTACTAGTTTTCCTTTTTCTAATACTCCAATTCTATCGCTGATTGTATACGCAGCTTTAATATCATGCGTAATGAAAAGATAAGATAGCTGGAAGTCTTCTTTTAATCCTTGCAATAGCTCTAGTATTAATGTTTGGGTCACCATATCCAGGCTACTAACCGCTTCATCTAATACAATTAATTTTGGCTTTAATGCAATTGCCCTTGCAATATTAATTCGCTGCAACTGTCCACCGCTAAACTGATGAGGATATTTCTTCAAATCATTTTCACTAAGTCCTACTCTTTCCAACAGTTCGATAACAGCTTTCTTTTGCTGTGCTATCGTTAAGCTTTCGTAGTTTTCTAGCGGTTCAGCAATAATGCGTTCTGCTGTTAAACGGGGGTTAACCGAAGAATATGAATCTTGAAACACCACTTGAAGATCACGGCGAATTTGCTGATGAATTTTCTTATCTGCTTTGTAAAGATTCTGACCTTGAAATAAGACTTCACCATGCTCAGGCTGTTCTAAGCCAAGGATTACTTTCCCTAACGTACTTTTACCGGCTCCACTTGTCCCAAGCAGTCCTAGACATGTTCCTTTTTCTATAGAAAATGAGATATCAGAAAGCACTTCTCTTGAATGGCTTTCTTTTTTAAAAAAACTCCTGCTTTTATAGCGATGGCTAACGTTATTCACTTGTAATAAAGTCATTTCTTCACCTCTTTACGAATTAATGATTAATCTAGATTTAACATGGGTCTAGATTGTAAAACCTTCTTCGTATACTCATGCTTTGGATAATCAAATAATTTAAATACATCTGTTTGTTCTACGATTTCACCTTTTCTCATAACTGCTACTTGATCAGCCATTTCAGCAATCACGCCTAAATCATGCGAAATTAATAAAATAGCTGACCCATAATCAGCGCGAATATTATTTAAATGAAGTAATACTTTCTTTTGATTATAAACATCAAGAGCAGTTGTCGGTTCATCTGCAATAATAACAGCTGGATTTAAACAAGCCGCAAAAGCAATCATCACGCGCTGAAGCATGCCCCCACTTAGCTGAAAAGGATACTGCTTTAAAATGCTGGCTGGATCAGGTAAATTGACGGCTTTCATCGCTTCCACAGCCATCTCTCTAGCTTGTTTCTTATTCCATTTTGTATGAGAGCGAATCGTTTCAACAAATTGATGCCCAATTGTAAAAACCGGTGTGAAAGCATTCATTGGGTTTTGCATGATAAAGGCAATTTCTTTACCACGAACGGTACGCATTTCTTTTTCATCCAGTCCGTTAAGCTCTTTACCGTTTAGAAGAATACTCCCATCGACATGTACGTTTTTTTGCTGAAACAGCTGTAGGATTGCTGTGCTGGTGACAGTTTTTCCTGAGCCACTTTCTCCTATTAATCCTAGCACTTCGCCACGCTTTAGATTTAAATTAATATTTTGAACCAAAGAAGTGTGGCCACTCGCTGCTTTTTTGTATACGTGTAAATTCTTCACTTGTAAAATATGTTCCAACTTCTTCATTCCTTTTAGAACTGACGTTTGCTTCCATATCGCTCTGATAAAGCTTCACCTAATAAATTAAACGTAACCACGACAAGCATGATAGCTAAGCCTGGATACAGCATTAGTTCAGGGTTTGTTCGAATATAGGATTTCCCTTCATGAATCATTGCGCCCCACTCTGGTGTTGGAGGCTGGACTCCTAGTCCAAGAAAAGACATTGCAGATATATCCATGATGGCCCATCCCATTTCGAGTGTACCCATGACAGCAAGTGGAGGCAGTACGTTTGGGATGATATGCTTTCGAATAATCTTCCATTGTGATGAACCGCTAACTTTCGCAGCAGCAATAAAATTTTGTTCTTTTAAGCTCAGTACCATTCCTCTAAACATCCGCGCGTAATAAGCCCACTGCACAAGGATTAAGGCAAAAACAACCTGTGAAAGTCCTGGTCCAAGTATACCAACAAGTCCAAGAACAAGAATTAGACTTGGAAACGCCATAATACCGTCGCATAGCCTCATTAAAAACTGATCAATCCAACCACCTTTATATCCTGAAAAGGCTCCCACCAATAACCCTATTACCAGTGATGAAACGAAAATAAGCGTCGCAAACCCCAATGAAATGCGCGCTCCATATAAAAGACGTGAAAACGTACAGCGACCTAGATGGTCCGTTCCAAGCGGATATTCAAAAGACGGTGACTGAAGCTTATGAGCTAGATTAACAGCAATTGGATCATTAGGCGCAATGAAAGGAGCGAATATAGCAGTGATAAAAAGAATCCCTAATATAATCGAACAAATTGCAATTACCTTTTGAGATTTAAATAGTTTATAAATGCCTAACTTCATCACTACTATCCTTCTTTCCTTGAAATCCGAGGATCAATGTACATTTGAATTAAATCCACAATCAAACTACTAACAATAAATAAAACAGCCGCAATTAACACATAGCATTGAATGACAGGAATATCTCGATTAAAAATTGCTTCAATAAAATAGCGGCCAAACCCAGGCCACGAAAAGACCGATTCAACGATGATTGTTCCTGTAAGCAACTTACCAAGGTTCATTCCAAGTCCCGTAATCATTGGAGAAATAGCAATCCGTAAGACGTGCTTTGTCATAATTACCCTCTCACTAATTCCTCGTGTTCTAGCAAATAACACATAGGGTTCTTCTAAGTTCTCTAGAACACTCGTACGCAGTAGCCTTGTATACATAGCAATTAGCGGAATAGCAAGGGTAATCGCTGGCAACACAAGATGCTTCCAAGTCCCAACCCCTTCCACCGGAAACAGATCAAGCTTAACAGAAAAGAAAAAGATTAAAATATCTCCTAACCAAAATGTAGGAATAGATGCTCCGAAAAAAGAGATGACTCGGCTGATATGGTCAACAGCACTATTCTTCTTTATTCCAGCGATAAACCCTAAAGGGACGCTGACAATGATCGCAATTACAAAGCTTCCAAAAGCTAGCTGCAGCGTAGCTGGCAAGCGGACCATTACTTCATCTAAAACCGGCTGATTTGAAAGATAGGATATGCCGAAGTCGAGCTGGCATATCCTGATAATTGCATGTACATATTGAAGAAAAAATGGATGATCTAATCCAAATTCTTGTCTTTTTTGCTCTAAAATCTCATCTGTTGGCTGGATATGGGCTGCTGCCAAATATGCTTCAGCTGGATCAACAGACGAAAGATGAATCATTCCAGTTGTAATAAGCATTACAAAAAGAAATACAGGAACAATTGACATCATTCGTTTTAGTATAAAATAGCCCATAACGCACACCTCTTAACTACTTACTGTTTAATGTTAATACCTGCAAATGGATGTTCATCTCGATTAGCAGGGAAAGTAAAGTCTTTTACTTGTTTTTGATAGACTGCTGTTTTCTTAATATAAGAGATAGGTACAATCGCCCCTTGCTCTTGTAAAGATGTTAGAATTGATGTATATAACTCTTGTCGTTCTTTTTCATCCGTTGTTTTTGGAACTTCTACCATTTGTTTAATCAGCTCATCTTTGTTAGGGTAAGCTGAAATAGCTTCCTTAAAGCCGTAACCGTCTGAAGCCACAACGTTTACAAATGTGTGAGGATCATAGGGAGCCCCATAGTTACTAAAGAAGTTAATATCAAACTCATTACCTTTAAATCGCTGAACTTGCTCAGCTAACTCCACGCCAACAATGTTTAGCTTTACACCAAGAGCTGCCCATTCAGCCTGCAGCGTTTCAGCCATTGTTTTTTGAATGTTCTCTGCTGAGTCATACATTAATTCCACTTCTAGTGGCTGTCCGTCTTTTTCTCGCACTTCTTTTCCTTTTGGTAACTTCCATCCAGCTTCATCTAACAACGCTTCAGCCTTTTTCACATCATAATCTACTGGTTTGGCGTCAAGATTTTTTGTATATGGAAAATTCGTCGGTAAAATATTATCCGCTTTCTCCTCTACGCCTGACGTCACGCCTTCAACCATTGCTGCTTTATTAAAACCATACTGTAGTGCTTGACGAACGCGCTCATCTGCAAGCTGTTCCTTTTTCGTGTTCATGACAAGCTGTCTTGTTGCAACAGGTTCTGAAATGCTTGTTTCATAGGTATCATTCGCTTCTAATTGTTTAAACGTATCCAAGCTAATTGAGCCTTCACCGTAGAGCAAGTCTACTTCACCTTTTTCAAAAGCAAGCACTCTCGTTTCTGCATCAGGAATTACTTTCACTTTAATTTTCTCAACTTTTGGAAGCTCTCCCCAATAGTTCTCATTTCGCTTATAAATTGCATATTCATCTTTTTTGTATTCATCTAAAATCCAAGGCCCTGTTCCCACTTCTTTTTCAACACCTTTTGACGTATCTCCGTCTTTAGGGAAACCTGCTTCTCCTAAGAAGCGAACTGGTCGAACAACTGCTAGCTCTTGAATTGTTGGATAGTAAGGTTCGGTTAAAGATAGTTGAAACGTGTTGTCATCAATTACATTAACCTGGTCAATTTTGTTCATAAAGCCTAACCAGCTATGTAAATCTTTATTTTTAAGAATTGCGTCAAAATTCTTTTTCACAATCTCTGCATTAAAATCAGTGCCATCAGAGAATTTCACGCCTTTACGTAAGTGAAACGTATAATTCTTGCCATCTTCAGATATTTCCCAAGATTCAGCAAGCTCAGGCTGTAATTTCCCGCCTTCTTGATAACTTACTAATGGTTCATATACCATCGATTGTGCAAATAATTGGGACGGATTGTATACGTGTGGATTCATTTCTCCCACATCTCTCGGCCAAGCCATCGTTAACATATTATCGTCTTTTTTTACCTCGCTGGCACTATTAGTACAAGCTGTTAAAAAAACTGATAATAAAAGCATACTTATAAAAATACTGTAATAAAATTTCTTCTTAAACACCGTGTTGTCCCCTCTCGAATGACTCTGATAATCATTTTCAATTGTATGAAGAAAAAACTGTATTGTCAATACTTCCTAAGCATATTTGTGAATATTTCTGCATATTCATAAATCATTTGTACTACTAGTATAGAAAACAACCCACACTTCGAACCTACTCTATTTTCACAACATTTCTTTTACGAGATTAAACCAAACTTCACCTGCGTGGGTAGAGTTTGATTTTCCTTCATTATAATAACCGTTTTCTTCATAAAAAGGAACGAGTTCTTCTAAACAAGTAAGCGTAACCCCTTCTCTTTTTTTCTTTACGCACACAGCTTCTAACTCATTTAATAGTTTACGAGCTATCCCTTTCCCCCGATAATCAGGATGAACAACTAAGCTAAGTACGCTTTGGAAGCCTCCCTCCTTTGGATTTAGATTCGTTTTTTCAAACAAATCATCCGTTAAATAACGTGTAGGAATGACTGGGCCTACGACGTATCCAGTAATTTTCCCTTCTTTATCTTTCGCAATGATAAACGAATCAGCTATAACTTGGATTCTTTCTTTCATTGCGCTTTCAGTTGCCGCTTCTTTGGGAGTGAAGCCCATTCTTTCAATGACCATTAACTCGCTTAAATCTTGTTCTTTTGGTGTATGATACGTTATGTACATCGTGGGTTCTCCTTTCACTATTAGTTTGAATTCTATGCATTCCTCCGTTTATATCCTAACTCAACCTTACTAAAGTTTCATCTCTTTCTATAAAAAGGAATATCTATTTTTTAAGATTACAATCTTAGGATTCCGGGTACTATACATATAGCTTACAAAGTAGTTACTCAAACTTTTATTAAAGGAGAGATTCATAATGGCAAAGTTTCAATTAGGAGATACAATTCCTACCTTCACACTACCAACAATTACAGGTGAAACATTTTCGTTTGATCAGCATCAACAGGAACATAAAAGCTGGCATTTAATCGTATTTTTCCGCGGAGCATGGTGTCCAGTTTGTGAAAGCGAATTAAAAGATTTTCAGGAACATAAAAGTTTCTTTGATGAACAAAACGTGCATTTATTAACGATTTCAACCGACCAACAAGAAAGCTTGCAAGAACTAGCAGAAAAAAATGATTTGGCGTTTCCGATATTACAAGACAAGGATTTAACAGCATTAAAAGCGTTCGACGTATACTATCATAGTGAGGATTCTCCATACGAAGATCACGGAACGCACGGTGAACCTGCTTATTTCCTTATTGACGAAAATGGCAAGCTTTTATACCAACAGCAGCAAACCAGCCCATTTGGCCGCCCGGCAGTAACAGAGCTTCGCAAGATTGTAAAGTACATTAAAAAGAACCTAAAATGATAAGAGTGAAAGAGACTGAGACATAAGTAGTTCAGCCTCTACTATACCTGAACGATTGAGAGTTCATAACTTTTAATCGTTCAGTTTTTTTTGTTGATTGTGAAAACAATGTTGGAAACAGGGTGGAATGGAGCGTAGGACACTCGACTCCTGCGGGAAAGAGAGGGAAAACGGAGATCCCGCAGCACAGCGAGGAAGCTCAGGTTCCTCCCCGCGGAAAGCGAGTGGCCGTAGCGCAATGGAACGAACGAGTTGAGATAAATCAAAGAGATGGGAACAGCTAGTGTTCATCTTTTAGAAGCAATCATTTTGTTATGTCCCAAACTCTTTTTTGTGTACTTATCTTATTTACATTCAAATATTTGTTTGAACGTTTTATTATCTTTGTAATATACTATATTCAAACGATTATTTGAATGAAGGGAGATTTCTATGGCAAAGGATCGCTGTGATATTTATTGTTTTAACGAAGAAAAAGTCAATCGAATTAAGCCATCGATTCATACTGAAAGCATTCAAGCAGTCACAAAAACACTCAAGGCATTAGCTGATGAAACACGATTAAAAATTGTACTTGCTCTTTGTCAAAGTGATGAACTATGCGTATGTGACGTGGCAAATATTGTGGAATGTACGGTTGCTACTGCTTCTCATCACCTAAGACTATTACGCAATTTAGATATTGCGAGCTATCGAAAAGATGGCAAGCTTGCTTTTTATTCGTTAACTGATGAGCACATTAAGCAATTGGTTGTAACGATGTTTAAGAACGATTCATCCGTAACGAGCTAAGCTTTTTGTATACTATGAGGAGTTGAAAGAAATGGCACATTCCGATCGAGAAAGTTATAAAGGAGAAAAAAGCTGTTGCCAAGAACAGCATGAAACACAAACAGCATCCTGCTGCGGTTCAAGCAGCGCCAGTTTACAAAAGCATCATACGCATTCATCTTGTTGTACTAGTGAGCCCTCTGAGTCTATTAATCTAGAAAACCCTGGACAAATTGAAACGTATCGCGTCTATGGAATGGACTGTCCATCGTGTGCTGCTACCATTGAAAAGAGCTTGCGAAATCTACATGACATTCATGAAATAAACCTAAATTACAGCACGGGAAAATTACAGGTTTCCGCTGCTCATTCATCTGCATTCTCTCCAATTATACGTCAGGTAGAAAAGCTTGGTTTTGACATTGAACCTCTTCATCACCAAAACTCAAAGACATACCTAATTGAAGGAATGGACTGTGCAGCATGCGCAAATACCATTGTGAATCACTTAAAAAATATATCTGGCGTTCAAGATGTTCGCGTCAACTTTTCAACTGGAAAAGCGCAGGTAGAGCACGACACCCCTACAGAAGAGATTATTCGTGAAATATCAAAAGCCGGCTATACGGCTACCTTGATTACGAGTAGCAGAACAGTTTCTTCTTCTCAAAAAACAAATACGCTTCCGGTAATTACTTCTGGTGTACTTATTGCATTGGGATTCACCGGCTCTTTCTTTGGAATTCCATTATTAATAAGTAACGTTTTATATGCCATCGCGATGATTATTAGCGGCTACAAGCCCGCAAAAAGTGCATACTACGGGATTAAAAGCCGTTCACTCGATATGAATGTCTTAATGACCGTTGCTGCACTCGGAGCAGCAATTATTGGAGAATGGCTAGAAGGTGCTACTGTTGTTTGGCTCTTTGCTTTAGGCGTCATGCTTCAAACAAGATCAATTGAACAAACAAGAAACTCCATTCGTAACTTGATGAATTTGGCCCCTCCTGATGCTTGGGTAAAAACCGGCAATACCTTAATCAAAAAAGCGGTTGAAGACGTCGCCCTTGGTGATGTTCTAGTCGTAAAACCAGGAGACCGTATTCCTTTAGATGGAGAGATTATCCAAGGTGATTCTAGCATTAATCAAGCTCCTATTACAGGAGAGTCTATTCCCGTTGATAAAGCGGTTGGTGATACCGTATATGCTGGCACAATTAATGAAAACGGCTCTCTTGAAATTAAAGTAACAAAGCTAGTGAAAGATACAACGATTTCAAAAATCATTCATCTAGTTGAGGAAGCTCAGGAGAAAAAAGCCTCTACTCAGGCGTTTATTGATAAGTTTGCCGCTATTTATACACCTATTGTCTTTATTTTAGCGCTATTCGTTATGGTTCTCCCTCCCGTTTTTGACGGACTATGGAGTGAGTGGTTTTATAAAGGACTTGAGCTTTTAGTCGTAGCGTGCCCTTGTGCTTTAGTTATTTCCACACCAGTCGCGATTGTATCAGCTATTGGCAACGCCGCAAAAAATGGTGTGTTAATTAAAGGCGGAACCTTTCTAGAAAAAGCTGGCGCTATAAACGCTATTGCGTTTGATAAAACCGGCACACTAACAGAAGGAAAACCAGCTGTTTCAGATGTAATTGCATTGAAATCTGAACAAGACTTACTTGCTGTTATAAAAACCCTTGAAGCTTATTCTAATCACCCCATTGCAAAAGCGATTGTGGCATACGCGGATGAAAGAAACGTTGATACGTTAGACGGAGCTAACTTTAGAAGCATTACCGGAAAAGGTGTTCAGGCAACCATCAACGGAACTAATTATTACGCTGGAAATAAAAAGCTGTTCATTGAACTAGGAACTACTTTTGAGAATTTGCAGACTCACGTTGAGCGTTTTGAAGAAAGCGGGAAAACGATTATTATTGTAGGAACAGAAAAAGAGCTTTTAGGTGTGATTAGCGTAGCAGATACCATTCGTAGCACAACTGTATCCGCTTTACAAAACTTAAAAAACACAAGTATTAAACAAACTGTCATGCTAACAGGTGATCATGAAGGAACTGCTAAAACTATTGCTAAAGAAGCTGGCGTAGAGAGATATTTTGCTAACCTCTTGCCAGAAGACAAAGTCCAAGCAATTCAAAAGCTGCAGGCTGAAGGTTATAAAACCGCAATGGTGGGTGATGGAATTAATGATGCTCCTGCTCTTGCTACCGCTGACCTCGGCATCGCAATGGGTGGAGCTGGCACCGATACAGCAATGGAAACAGCAGATATCGTTCTCATAGCTGATAATCTAGAGAAGCTTCCGCACACCATAAAACTTAGCCGCAAAGCTTTAAAGATTATCAAGCAAAACATTTGGTTTTCTATTATCATTAAAGCTATTGCGTTAATCTTTATCTTCCCTGGTTGGCTGACGCTTTGGATTGCCGTATTAAGTGATACAGGCGCAGCTTTACTCGTTATTTTAAATAGTTTACGGTTATTAAAAATGAAAGAATAACTTTATCACGTAGGAACATAACACGCGTTATGTTCCTACTTTTTTTATGAATACTCCCCTTTTACAAAATATTCTCTTCATTTGTTTATCAAAGTGAACATAGAGATACTATAGAAGTAAATTTGTTCTATAGGAGGTTTATATGAACGAGAGAGATCAAGAACAGCTGCGTCAAATTAAAGAATTGCAAGAAAAATTCAAGAGCGAAATGCAAAATGATCCTTATCCCCTTTACCCAAACTATGGGAACATTACCCAGTTTAAAGAAATTCCCATCAATGTTCCCGAACAGCGTCAGCTTAGTCAACCAGGTGTAGAAAAATTAATGGTTCCCCTTCCTATTATTGAAAACCCAAACTATAAAGGAAGCGGGAAACTTAAAGGAAAAGTTGCGCTAATTACGGGAGGCGATAGCGGAATTGGTGCAGCCGCTGCCATTGCATTTGCAAAGGAAGGCGCTGATGTCGCCATTGCCTATCTAAACGAACACGAAGATGCAAATCGAACGAAATCTCGAGTTGAAGAACTCGGTCAGCGCTGTTTGCTGTTGCCTGGTGATTTGAGAGAAAAAAAGCAGTGCGTTGCCATTGTTGACCAAACAATTGAAACGTTTGGTGAGCTTGATATCCTTTGCAATCATGTGGGCATTCAATTTCAGCAGCTAGACCTTGTAGATATTACGGATGAACAGTTTGATGAAACGTTTAAAGTCAACATCTATTCTCATTTCTATACGACGCGAGCAGCTCTTCCACATCTAAAAGAAGGAAGCTCAATTATTAATACAGCTTCGGTTGTTGCTTATGTAGGTGAAAAACAGCTTATTGACTACACTGCAACGAAAGCTGCAAACGTTGGCTTTACGCGCGCTTTAGCTAAAAGCGTAGCAAAAAAAGGAATTCGCGTGAACGCCGTAGCTCCTGGTCGAACGTGGACACCTCTTATTCCAGCTAGCTTTTCTTCAGACCAAGTGGCCGTATTCGGTTCTTTTAATCCACTCGAACGTGCAGCCCAACCGTTTGAACTTGCTCCAACATATGTATATTTAGCATCTGATGATTCGAGATTCGTTACAGGGCAAGTTTTGCACGTAGACGGAGGGGAATCAACAAGTTCTTAGTACGAGGAGATGAACAGAGTGAAATATGAGTTTAATAAAGAAGTACAGCTGCTTTTAGTAAATCAATCAGATGATAAAGTAAAAATGGTGTACATTAATAATTCGTGGTCCATGCCAAAAATTGGTCCTAGACCGCCTTATTACTGCTATCCAACTTATAAAATGAACAAACCAATTATTTAAATAAGCACCCTGATACGTAACGTATCAGGGTGCTTATTGTTAATCATCTTCATCAATAATGGCTTTTGGCAAGCCAGAATGTTTTGCCCAATAGTAAATTATTAAGGAAATAACAGCAATTAAAAATAGATTTAAAGGGTTTCCTAACACTCCAAGCTCTCCGCCAAATGAACCTAAATAAGAAATAATAATCATAACTACATGGTAAACGACTAGCCACCACGTTGACTTTATTAATATTAGGTTTCGATTCTATAACTTTTTTCATACATAAAAAAGCTAACGAGCAACGAGTCTCGTTAGCTTTTTAGATTATGCATTTGGCATAATCGGATTGGTTTTTTCCACTTTAAATCTAGAAAGATAATGATAAACGCCGTTTTCATCACAGCTATACTCTGTCACGTCATCTACAATATCTTTAATATGGTCACCGGCATTTTTCATGGCTACTGCATATCCAACGTACTTAAACATTGGCAGGTCATTATTACTGTCTCCGATACCTAAAATATCTTCATGCGGTAAGTTAAAGTGTTTGAGCATCTGTTGAATTCCAGTTGCTTTATTAACATTCGCAACCATCACCTCTACGTTATGAGGCGATGAAATGGACATTGTAAAATCCATCTCTTGCTTTAACTCTTCAAGCTCCGCTTTCCATTTATTAATATGCTCATAGGTTCTAGCAAAGAAATAAAACTTGGAGAATTCACTGCCTTCAATTTTCTCTTGCCACTGAATCTCTTCTCCGATAGCTTTTTTTCTTGAAAGCCATTCATTAATTTCAACGCTTTCTGGCTTTGGCTCACGAACTTCATGTTCAACATATTCTCTGTCTTGTTGAAGCGTCATTCGCGGTGCTCCATATGGGAATAATTCGTAATAAACTTGGTTTTCCCGTGCTTTTTCAATGACTCTTTCAACCAATTCGCGTGACAGTGAATGCTTAAAGACCATTTCGCCTCCCACATGTCCTGCCATACCATTGGATGTAATGAATCCATCTACTTCAAAGCCTTCAGGCACTAGCTCTGCTATTTCATCAAAAGCTCTTCCTGTTGCAATAAAGACGAAGATTCCTTGTGCACGTAGGTCATCAATAATTTCTTTTGTCTCAATTGTTACTCGATTCGAGCGGTTTAAAATCGTACCGTCCATATCTAAGAAAATAGCTTTAGGCATAAAACTCATAACAATGATTCCCCCTGACTTAAAAATCTTCACTTCGTCAAGTATATCGTTTTCTGCTATTAAACTCAAAGAATGTAGCTTTTAACACTTTATACACGGAAAAACGACGTCTGACCTAACATTTTATCAACGCCTTTAAGCATTAGGAAATAAGCGTTGAAGAGAAGCTTTCATTTCAGGTTTTATATTAATTTTTGATCTAGTAGCTTTCGCTTTTTTCTCTGCTTCTTCTATGCTACCTGCTTCTGCTTCTCCAAGGGCCAGTAATACACCCATCGCTACTGTACCTGTACGATTACTCCCACCTGCACAGTGGAAATAGGTTTTCTTACCTTCTTTATATGATGAAACAACTGCACGGATAGCTCTTTCAATTGATTCGTCTTGTCGCTCTTTATCATCTACTATAGGCATGTGTACACGCAGTGTTGGTTCATCATGTTCGAGAGCCTCTGCTCCCAAATCATAGATTATATCTACTGGATTTGCCAGCATCATTTCTTTTACATCTAACGCACCACCAATTAAAATGCGATTATAAATAAGGGATTGATAGTTTTCACTGTTCATCTTCTACACCTTAAAAATATATGATTTGTATCACTATTTATATGAATCTTGGACCAAAAACTTAGTTTCCTCCTGTCCAATAAATATAAAAGAGTTTGGGACATAACAAAATGATTGCTTCTAAGAGACGAACACTAGCTGTTCCAATCTCTTTGGTTTGTCTCAACCCGTTCGTTCCATTGCGCTACGGCCACTCGCTTTCCGCGGGGAGGAACCTGAGCTTCCTCGCTGCGCTGCGGGATCTCAGTTTTCCCTCTCTTTCCCGCAGGAGTCGAGTGTCCTACGCTCCATTCCACCCTGTTTCCAACATTGTTTTCACAATCAACAAAAAATCTGAACGATTAAAAGTGAGAAACTCTCAATCGTTCAGGTTTATCATTGGCTGAATTACTTATGTCCCAGCCTCTATCTATTTTTCACTCACCAGTTTCAGCAAAACGTTGGATGCGAGCTCCAATTTCATCACGTACTCGTTGGAAAAACGCCCATTTTTCGTCTTCTGTTCCTTCTGCTTTTGCTGGATCATCAAAGCCCCAGTGCACGCGCTTTACGTGTGGTGGCGTCACTGGACAGTGATCAGCTGCGTGACCACATAACGTCACTACTAAATCTGCAGAATTTAAAATCTCAGGGTCAATTACATCAGATGTTTGGTTTGTAATATCAATACCTGCCTCTTTCATTGCTTTTACAGCATTTGGATTTAACCCATGTGCTTCAAGACCTGCACTGTATACATTCCATTCATCACTTAAATACTTTTTTGCCCAACCTTCTGCCATTTGGCTACGGCAAGAGTTACCTGTGCATAGGAAGTAAATTATTTTTTTTGTCATGTGTAGCATCTCCTTTTTTGTCTGTTATGAAAGTATGAGTAACCAAATATATAAACCAACAAGCGTAATAAACAATGTTGGGATGGTTAAGATAATACCTGTTTTAAAATACGTGCCCCACGAAATTTTCACTCCTTTTGTTGAAAGAACGTGAAGCCATAATAAAGTAGCTAAAGAACCAATTGGGGTAATCTTTGGACCTAAATCAGATCCAATAACATTGGCATAAATAAGTGCTTCTCGAATGGTTCCAGATGTCGCAGTGGCATCAATAGCTAATGCGTCAATCATGACAGTCGGCATATTATTCATAATGGATGATAGAATCGCTGCAATAAAGCCCATACCGATTGTTGCCGCGAACAATCCTTGGTCGGCAACTGCTTGAATAACGTTTGCTAACACTTCAGTAAGCCCTGCATTACGAAGACCGTACACAACTACGTACATACCAATTGAGAAAAAGACAACTGCCCAAGGTGCACCTTTTAATACAGTTTTTGTTTGAACTGCAGGACTTGTTCTTGCCATAAGCAAGAAGAATACGGCAATGATACCTGCAATAATAGAAACAGGCATGCCTATAAACTCTCCTACAAAGTAACCGACTAGAAGCAGAGCTAAGACAAACCAAGATAAACGAAACATTTTTTGGTCTTTAATCGCTGCTACTGGCTCCTGTAAATGGGTTACATCATAGCGCTTTGGAATGCTTTTTCGGAAATATAAATACAGTACTAAAATACTCGCAAACAGTGCAAAGAAATTTGGAATAATCATGCAAGACGCATATTCTGAGAACGTAATACCAAAAAAGTCAGCAGACACGATGTTTACTAAGTTACTTACCACAAGCGGTAACGATGTTGTGTCAGCTATAAATCCACTTGCAATAATAAACGGAAATACCATCTTTTCATCGAGCTTCAATGCTCGAACCATTGCAAGTACAATCGGCGTTAAAATAAGGGCCGCACCGTCATTTGCAAAAAATGCAGCAACTAACGCTCCAAGTAAGGAAACGTACACAAACATACGAATACCATTTCCACCAGCAGCACGCGCCATGTGAAGCGCTGCCCATTCAAAAAAGCCAATTTCATCTAAAATTAATGAGATAATAATAATAGCAATAAACGTTAACGTAGCGTTCCAAACAATTTGCGTTACGTCCCAAACGTCACCGAAGTTAACAACGCCAACTAGAAGAGCAATAACTGCTCCCCCCATCGCCGACCAGCCAATCGATAAATTCTTTGGCTGCCAAATAACAAACACTAAAGTCACCAAAAAGATCAGTGATGCTAAAACAACTGATGTCAAATTTTAACCCTCCAATTACTCACAACAATTAATACGAAGCCCTTTTTCTTCTAACTCTTTTAAGCGTTGATCTTGGCTTGGTATCGACGCGAGTATACTAAGTATAAAATGATAATTCTCGCTTTCTTTATTAAGCGAATAGAAAATCCATTGTCCTTTTCGTCTTTCTCTTACTAGCCCTACATCTCTTAGCTTGCGGAGATGCTGGCTGATTGCAGGCTGACTTGCACCATAAATATCAACGAATTCACATACACAGCACTCACTATGTTCCATCAGCTTCATCATAGATAATCTCGTTTTATCACCGAGCAGCTTTAAAATTTGAGCAGCTTTTTCGATTTCAACTACCGTTTTAGTTTCCATCGTGACACCTCCCATACAAAAACGAATTAATATATAATAATTTGCTTATATGTTTATGTAAACTATAATATTGTTTGAAGTAATTTTCAAGACTTTTTTAGTATAAGCGGTAAAGAAAAAAGTATGAACGTCTTGAGGCATAAGCCAATTTTAATAAATCAAAAAAATTTGATTAAATAACTTGATTTATCTGAAATTTCCATTTACGCTTAATTCATCAAGAAAATTTGATGAAGAAAGTAAAGGTGATGAACAAGTGAGAGTAAACAATTCTGGAAACCTTTCAGTAGAGTACTTTATTTCGTATTTTCAACTAGTTATGAACACTCAAACGATGAAAGCACATGAAGCTAAAGAGCTTATATTTAAACGATTCTTCAACTATGATTCACTTCTTAGAGGCAAAACAACTTATTCTAACTTTGAAAAAGCCTACCTTGCATTTACACAATAAATCAAAAAAATTTGATTAAGGAGCGTTATTATGACACATTCATTCAAACAATATGAACAAAAATTTAAGGCACTTGCTGATGAACGACGATTAGAAATTATGCATGAGCTGTGTCAGCGCGGTCAAACCTGCGTATGTGATTTAACGGATTTTTTTGGTATACCTCAGTCTAAGCTGTCTTATCACTTAAAGATTCTTCTAGACGCTAATCTAATTACGAAAGAAACAAAAGGCACATGGAGCTATTACGCATTAAACGATGAAGAAGTAAATCACCTTTTATCGGATGAGCTCTGCTGTTTATTTCGTAAAGAAAGCTCGTGCTCATCTTAACCTATTAGTTCTGCTAAAAACTCAAAAAAATTCTTAGGGGGAATATTTTATGAAATATGTTCACGTAGGGGTAAACGTCACAAATCTAGAAAAATCAGTCATTTTTTATGAAAAGCTTTTTGGAGTTAAGCCTGTGAAAGTAAAAGTAGATTATGCGAAGTTTTTATTAAATCAACCTGGGCTAAATTTCACGCTAAACGTACGGGATGAAGTAAATGGAAACCAAATAAATCACTTTGGATTTCAAGTAGAAGCTGCTAGCGAAATCCATGAACATAAAGTCCGCTTAGAAAAAGAAGGTTTTTTTGCTCGTGAGGAAATGGATACAAACTGCTGCTATGCCCTACAGGATAAGTTTTGGGTAACAGACCCTGATGGCAACGAATGGGAGTTTTTCTATACAAAAGATAATCAAGCCACTTTGCCTGCTGCAGATACTACGGAATGTGAATGCTGTTCTTAAACAACGAAACAGTAAGGAGCTTGTAGCTCCTTACTGTTTATTGTAAGCTACGTTCTATTTTCCCACGATCGAGTTCATCAACCCATTTCCTATATTTTTTATAGATATTGTTCATCTGTTGTTTATCAAGACCAAGCACTTCACAGCCTCGGTCATCGTAAATAAATAACATTACGTTTTTCGTCACATTAACGAAGAATACATCTGGATAACCTGGTGGATAACCACCAAGCTTTGGCTTTAGGGGAAAGTCCTCATGAATAGCAGCTTTTATAAGCGAATTAACTTTAATGTCTCTCACCTTACAACGTAAAGAAAACTGCTGCATTTCATACTTACCTTCTTCAATTTCAAACGGATACGGGTATGTCTCAACTTGAAGATGCGTTAACAACCTTTTATTTTTAACATAGCGGTTGTAGACGTTTAGCTTCCGTGTAGGTTGTTTCTCTCCTATATATTTATATAAATTTGTCACAAGAAATAGCTCATCATCCCCTTCGAAAACCTCATTAAATATTGTGTGTACTTGATTGTAAACCTTCGCAAAGTAACCTATGTTTGTTTCACCCTTATCCGTCAATTGATAACTATTTTGCCCCAGCGTAAAATGGATACTCAGATCCCATTGATAATAAAGGCTTGGGATTAGCTCAACTTCAGGAAACGCTTTATTAAGATATTCCTTCATTTTCATGCAAAAACAACTCCATTTCACTACCTTTAAACTGAAATCCTATGCTTTTATACAGCGCCTCTCCCGCTTGTGAAGCATGTAGCCACACTCTTTTCACTTCGCGTTTTTGACACTCTTTCATGCATTCTTGAAGGATTCTTCGCGCCAATCCTTGCTTCCGATGAGAAGGGAGCGTATACATGTTTAAGAGATAAGCTTCCTTGCCTTTTAAGTTTTCTAAATAAGGTGGTCTCGTAAAAAAAGATAAGCCACTTACGCTAACAATCTCTTCTCCATCTTTGGCAACAAACGAGACAAACTCCCCTTTTTCCATCGCTTCTTTTAGGTATCTTTCCGTTGCTTCCATCACTGTCTTTTCTTCTTCCTGTGTTTTAATCTCGTTCACTTCTTTTAACAGTTCAACTCTCAGTGAAATAATCCCCTTTACATCACTTAGCACTGCTTTTTCAATTTTATATGTATGTGCCATATCTATTCCCCTTGTAACTAGATTTGCTGGTGTTAATTTTAATTTAGAGCTCTCACTATGTCCATATATTGGATAACCGTTATAGTTGCGTATAGTCTTATTATGTAAAGTAGAAAAACGAAAAGAGAAGCTCTTTGTCTTTAGTTCATTGCTATATCTTTTCGTCTATATACGCTCAACACCATTCCAATAAAAAAGGAATTAAGAGCAATGGGCATCAAACCATAGCTAATAAAAGGCATTGGCATGCTTGTTAATGGGAAAAAGCCAACCAGCATTCCAACGTTTGCAATCAGTTGCGTTGCATATACACTTACAGCTCCAACTAATAGCAGTTTACTATACGAATTGTTTATTTTACCCGTTACTTGTACAATCCGAATCACCAAGAGACTAAGAATTCCTAACAGAATAAGAGCTAATAGCCAGCCGTAATGATAAATAAAACTAAGAAAAACAAAATTCGTGTGAGCTTCTGGAATAAACGCAGTTGTTTCTTTTGTTCCAAACCAACCAGAGCTTTTTATCATTTCATGAACCTGTGGGATTTGAAACCTTAGAGAATTTCCGGTAACGAATTCATAAGGATTAAGAAATGCTAATAGGCTTTCGATTTGATAAGCCTTCATTTGCTGTAGAGAAACTCCTATATAAATAAAAATCATCATAAAAAAGCTACCTAATACTAACATGATTTTTATTTTATTAAACTTGCTCCACCAAATCATAGAAAAGGTCATCACACCATAAATAAAGAATGCGGTTGCGCTCGCGGTCATGCTAAACAAAATAGCGCTTATAGTGAATAAAATCATAAATTGCCAAATTTTAAATTGCCGACTTTGAAAAAAAGACGCCCAAGTTAAATAGAAAAACGGCAGAGCCATTAGGCTTTCAATTGTGAGCGGTCCTACTTTTACAGTAAGAGAAAATACCCCTGAGTCAGATCTATAAATAATATATAAAAGTAAAAAACAGCCCACTAAATAAAATCCCAGCCCCTTATTCATCAACTTTCTATAATCAATAAGCATCAAAAGTATGGCAAGCGCTATGCCAAAGACCATAAACAATAACTTATGCACTAAAAAGTAATTGACTTGAGCGTAGCCTATCGCAACTAGTGGTAGAAAACCTAATAGAAGGCTCGTAATTAATAAACTAATTGTAATCCAGTCAATTTTAGGTCGATGAATCTGATTTAGCTTTTGACCTAATACAATAGGGTTGCCCATATGTAAGATGGCCTTTTGCTCTGCCTCATCTGAATCTACGCCTTTTTGTTTCCAATAATCTTTTGCCTCGTTTAAATGATGTTGAAGTTCTTTTGTTACGTATTCTTGAGCCTCTTTTGATTTAATTTGTTCTTTTATCGTTTGTAAAAATGTATTTCTCTGATTAATCATAGCGTTACCCCTCTAAAATTTCATGAAAGCTCAACTTTTTGGATTGCATTCGCTTCTCTGCTTTTTTCAACGCTTTCTTCCCTTGTTGATTTAAGTAATAATACTTAATTTCTTCTGTAGACCATCTTGTATCAATTAATCGTCGACTTTCTAATTCGTGTAATAAGACGTATAGAGACCCTTCATTATTTTCAAAGTGAAAAATTCCTCTGCTGCGTATTAAACTGCAAAGCTCATACCCATTTTGTTCACTTACTAGCAATTGCATAATTGCTACGAGAATTTCACCTTCACTATGCTGATGGCGTAAGATGGCTTCTTTCACTTTCCTCTTATGAAAAGAGGTAAACTTTAAGCTATTAAACGCTTGTTTATTTACTTTTTGTTTTAATTGTTTTAAACGCTTATCCATTTTTTCTCCTCCAGTGCATTTTTTAAAAGTGCTTTCGCACGTCTAAGCCTTGTTTTAACGGTATTAGTACCGGTTTCAGTCACCAGTGCAATTTCTTTAATTGAGTTCTCTTCAAAATAATATAGGTAAATAACCTCTCGGTACTTAACCGGAAGCAGCATGATTGCTGAAATTAATTGTTGGTCTTCCTGCTTCTGAATAACCTTTTCTTCTATCCCTGATCTATTTATGTAAGAAGTGGGATATTGATTTTCAGTCATAATGACTTTGTTGTTATACCAACTTTTCAAAAAATCTTTACAATGATTGATAGCAATGCGCCAAAGCCATGTTTTAAACTTTGATTTACCATTGTATGTGTGAAGATTTTTATAACACTTAATAAAAATATCTTGAGCTAAATCCTCCGCAATCTCTTTACTATGTACATAAGAATACGCCAGCTTTAATATATCATCTCCATAACAATCCATAATTTCATCTATGACAAAGTCATAATCATTTACTTTAATCCATTCTGCAGTCCATTCTTTCACTTCTTTCTCTCCTTTCACATTATTAGACGACGCTACAAAAAAAAGGTTTTAAATTTCTATTATTTTATTAAACTGGCATCTGCAGAAAAACAGTCTACATTAATAGAAGAGTTTGGGACATAACAAAATGATTGCTTCTAAGAGACGAACAATAGCTGTTCCAATCTTTTTGGTTTATCATTGGCTGAATTACTTATGTCCCAGCCTCTTTGCATTCAACATATTATTTAACAAGTATACTTCCTACGTATTGAGCAGTACCACTTGAGGTTGTAAAGGTAACTTCCAACACATATCTACCTGTACTTTTAGGCATTTCAAATTCTCGATTTTCATTCATTTTAAGTTCAACCTTTTGCTCTTCCTTCCAAAGATTAGCTGCTATAGTTGGGTTCGTCCAAATATCTCCACCGTTTTCTTTGTTTTCTTCAAAATCTAGAAATACTTTTTCATTTCTAGAAGCGTTAATGTCCTTTTGTGATAAGGCGAACTCCCAAATATCATCTACCGTTTTACTTACATCTCCGCTTGATGAAGCCCAGCTAATATTCGCTTCTGTTAACCTTACAGACGAAGCATTTTCTGCGTAGAGATGCGCCGTAGGTGGACCCACATCATAATCTTCAGCTATACACGCAGTGACGATAAAGATTAAAAACACTCCTATGCTTAACCAAGAAACTTTTCTCATCGTATCCCCCTGCTGCATTATTTGAGTTTTACATTCTGTATTAAACTATTCAGCGCAATTTTTTTTAGTCAGCTTTTGTTAATAATTATAGACAGCTTATAGTTAGCATGACCGTTTAAAGACTCTAAAAATTGATCCAGCTCTTGATTGGAAGGAAACTTACATTCCAATAAATAACAGCCGTCTCCACTAATTTTATAGTGGTGAATGACATAGTCACGCTGCGTTTTAATAAACGATAAATAAGGCTCATGATAAGGGCTCGTTGTATAAATAGTGATCATTGCATGAACATGATAGCCAAGCTTTTCCTGATTTACTTTAATCGTATACTGCTCAATAATACCAGCGTCCTCTAACTTTAAGACTCTCGATGCAGCTGCTTGTCCAGTTAAATGTACCTTTTCACCCAGCTCTTTCATCGTAATCCGACTGTTTTTGGATAGCTCTTTTAGTATGGACAAGTCGGTTTGGTCTAACATAATTTCAAATCCTTTCATTAATCAAGTAAAACGGTGAAAACACTTGATTTTCACTATGTAATATTGGGTTACTTTTACTATAAACTATACGTAAATTAAAGAAAAGGAGCTAAAAACATGAAGATCCAACAAATTCGAAATGCAACTCTTGTTCTTACCTATGCGAATAAAACCTTTTTAATTGATCCTATGTTAGCGGATCAAAGTACGTACCCTCCATTTCCAAACTCTGTACGACAAGATCAACGTAATCCACTTGTGCCGCTACCAGTACCTGTAACACAATTATTAAATGTAGATGCAGTGATTCTCACTCACCTGCACTTAGATCATTTTGATGAGACTGCTAAAGAACTATTAGACAAAGAAATAAAGTTATTCGTACAAAATGAAGCGGATAAAGCTGAAGTAAAAAAAGCTGGTTTTACAAACATTGAAGTGTTAACTGAACAGACAAAATTTGCAGGCGTACAGCTAATTAAAACAAAAGGTGAACATGGCCGCGGTGAGATTCTTAAGCTAACTGGGGAAGTGTGTGGAATTGTCTTTAAGCATGAAGATGAAAAAACGCTGTACGTTGCAGGTGATACAGTTTGGTATGAAGGAGTAAAAGAGAATCTCTCAGCCCACCAGCCAGACGTTATTGTTGTAAATGGTGGAGATAATCAATTCCTTGAAGGCGGTTCACTTGTAATGGGGAAAGAAGACATCCTGCATGTTCATCAGTTTGCTCCTAAAGCAACTATCATTTCCGTTCATATGGAAGCCGTAAATCATTGGACGCTATCAAGAGCTGAATTAAAGCAGTTTGCTACTGAAAAACAATTCAGTAATCATCTTCTCGTTCCAGAAGACGGTGAAGCTTACTCCTTTTAATAGATTAATGAGCCAGGTTTTTCAGAAGAACCTGGCTCATTTACACTTTTATCTAATGTCCTTCTCACATCATTTAGAAGGAAATCTCAGTTGCAATATGTAACTACATAGAGAAATGATTAGATGATTTCAAAAGATGTGAACGATGGCGGAGGGAACTACATTGAATACGAATATTCTAAGCGTTATTAGCGATACCCAAAAGAAAGTTAACTGTAAGCCCGTAATCAAACAACGCATATAAAACATCAGGCACCTCCGGTACGATAAATGTATCAATCAAAGGAGGTGCCATTATGTCTACAAACAAATTAACCATTGTTCCCGTCAAACTCGATCCTATTCCAGTTGAAATTTCTTCGAATCATTCTCTCCAATACACTGCTGAGCCAAGTTGTGTAATTAAAACCGCTGTGGCTGAAATTTCCTTCTTCAATGGCGTAGATGAGCGCATTATCCAAACCATTATG